>JALNXB010000032.1 GCA_023230585.1 bacterium | reverse complement strand
TACTCTGAGCCTGTTAAGCCCTTCGGAGATGTCTTCTATGCAGAAGGGTGAGTTCTCAGAGTGCCCGATTGTTGTGTAGAAGGTGTATGCGCCGTAGTTCCAGAGTGAGTAGACACCACATACTTTTTTAGTCCTTACATTTATTTTTTATTATACAAATCTTGTTAATACCTTTGCATCTTTGATATGTGGCTTTATCAACCATCTTTGATATAAGATAGACCCCCATACCTTCAATTTCTGAACAATACTCTTCATCTTCGTGCTTAACAAGAGGGTTAAACTCTTCTCCTTCTTCAAGTATTTCAACCTCTACGTACTTCTTAAAATCTTTCCATATAAGTTTTAATTCGGTTTCATTATCATTAGAACATATAATTATTGCATTACAAATCTCATCTACTACCAACATCAATTCCCAAGTTCTTTTAAAGTTAAGTTTTGAAGCAAGACTTCTTTCTTGAATAAAATTAGAAATATATTCAAGACTCCCATATTGCTTTTCTATTATTATATAATCGAAGGTATTGTTAGTCATTTATCTTTTTTTTAAAACAACCCTTTTCAATCCTTTCAACAATTTTATGTGCAAAATATAAATCTTCCCCTTCTCTTTACTACACTACGTTTAACCATAATTTTAGTTTTACCAGATTATTCTTAAAGTTAAAAAAGATACTCGTTGAAGAATATCTTCATTTAAATTTCGCTTATACTGGTATCAGGTCCATCCTTTACTCCTGCAAAAATTCTTACACCTTTAATTTGTATATCTATATTGTCAACATCAAAATTATCAGGAAGCACCCTTATGTGGGCTATATTACTATGAGGCACAAGGATAACTCGCCTTTCTTTATCTACATCAGCTGGAGGAATCCCGCCCCTACTAACAAGTATTCCTTTACCATCAAGCATTAACCAATTCTCTGTAAACTTAATAGTTTTACCAATAAAAACCCACAATCTTTGTTCGTTAAAATATTTCTTAAAACGAACCTTAACTATTTTACCTTCTATCATTTATCATCTCCTACATACCCTAAGCGTACTGGTTATCAACTACTTCCCTTTATTCTATTACCTAATGTAACATTCCTTGACATACTTTAACATAATCTGTTTTAATTTTTCAAAACTTTCTTCTGTTAACAGAGGGTATGATAAACATTTTTTATCTATAACAGCATTGGGTACAAAACGTTGTAGGTAATGAATTGGAGAATCCTTTATCAATCTACCTATATCCTCAAAATCTTCATAGTTTAAAAGAGGAAAAAGGACTGTTGTCTTAAACTCATAATCTATTGTGGAATCTTTTAAAATGGAAACACTTGCTTCTATATTTTTTGTATCTACCGCAACCCCTGTAAGTAACCCGTATTTAGTAAGAGGCGCTTTTATATCCATAGCAATATAGTCTACAAGTTTCTCTTTTATCAATAATGAAACCATTTCAGGGTTTGTACCGTTAGTATCAACCTTACAAAAGTAACCCATTTCCTTTGCTTTTTTCAGGAACTCAGGTAGCCCTTCTTGTAAACACGGTTCTCCACCTGTAATAACCACGGCATCCAGATAAGATTTTCTTCTGTTTAAAAAATCTAACACATCTTTCTCAGACATGGGAGGTAGAAATTTTTCGGGTAAAACAAGTTGTGGGTTATGACAAAACGGACAACGAAAATTACAACCCTGAGTAAAGACTATGCAACTTAATTTGCCAGGGTACTCTATCAAAGAAGTCTTTTGCAGGTCTCCTATTTTCATTTCAGAATATAATTTTTTCTCAACTTGAACTCTGCCGTTTTTCCTTTGTTCCATTGGTTTACTGGTCTTAAATATCCTACAACTCGTGAATATATCTCAGTCTCTTTTCTGCACTTATCACAAACATGCATCTCGCCTTTAATATATCCGTGTTCAGGGCATACCGAAAAAGTTGGGGTAATAGTAAAATAGGGTAACTTAAATTTTTCACATATAGTCTTTACAAGTTTCTTGACTCCATCAGTAGAACTTATTGTTTCTCCTGTATAAAGGTGTATTACTGTGCCACCTGTATACATAGACTGCATCTCATCTTGAAGTTCAAGAGACTCAAAAATATCGTCAGTATAGTTGACAGGTAAATGGGTAGAGTTGGTGTAAAAAGGTTCCGCACCATTTTGAAATTCTTCTTCATTAGCACAAATGATTTCAGGGAACTTTGTTTTATCAGTTTTTGCTAACCTATAACTTGTCCCTTCAGCAGGGGTTGCTTCAAGGTTATAAAAATTACCAGTTTCTTCCTGAAACTCAATCAACCGTTTTCTCATATATTGCATAACATCTACAGCAAACCTTAACCCTTTTTCTGTACCTATATCTTCTCCAAAAAGGTTTAGGCATGCCTCGTTCATACCAATAATTCCTATTGTTGAAAAATGGTTCATCCAATATTTACCAAACCTTTCTTTAACATTTCTCAGATAAAACTTTGAGTAAGGGTATAGGTCATCTTCAGTAAGTTTTTCTATTATTTTTCTTTTTATTTCAAGAGATTCTTTAGAAATTTCCATAAGGTGAGCAAGTTTTTGCAAAAACTCTTCTTTATTATTTACTGTATAAGATATTCTGGGTAGGTTGATAGTAACAACCCCTATACTCCCAGTTAAAGGGTTAGCTCCAAAAAGACCTCCGCCCCTTTTTCTTAGTTCCACAGTATCAAGTCTTAATCTACAACACATACTCCTTACATCGTCGGGTTTCATATCAGAATTTATAAAATTGCTAAAATAGGGTATCCCGTACTTCGCTGTAACTTGCCAGAGAAGGTCCATATTTTCGTTATCCCAATCAAAATCTTTGGTAATGTTGTATGTTGGTATAGGAAAAGTAAAGACTCGCCCTTTTGCATCTCCTTCAAGCATTACTTCAAAAAAAGCTTTGTTGAGCATATCCATCTCTTTCTGAAACTCTTTATAAGTTGCATCCTTAATTTCACCACCTACAACAACCTGTTGGTCTTTATAAATTGCAGGGACGGTAAGGTCCATAGTAAGATTTGTAAAAGGAGTTTGAAAACCAACCCTTGTTGGTACATTGATATTAAACAGAAATTCTTGAAGCGCCTGTTTTACTTCTCTGTATCCCAGCCCATCATATTTTATAAAAGGAGCAAGAAGGGTATCAAAATTGGAAAAAGCTTGAGCTCCTGCTGCTTCTCCCTGTAAGGTATAGAAAAAGTTGACAATCTGCCCTAACGCTGTCCTAAAATGTCTTGCAGGTTTACTCTCAACTTTCCCTACCGCTCCCTTAAAACCAACCGTAAGAAGGTCCTGCAAATCCCACCCAACACAATATACAGACAAACACCCCATATCGTGAACGTGTATATCACCATTTATGTAGGACAACCTTATTTCTGGAGGAAATATACTGTTAAGCCAATAAGTTTTAGTAATCTCAGAAGCAACATAATTGTTTAGCCCCTGCAAAGAAAAACTCATATTACTATTTTCGTTAACCCGCCAATCTTTTTTGTTTAAATACTGGTTTACCAAATCAAGATTAGCTTTTGTGGTGATTTCTCTTAATTTGGTATGTTGGTCTCTATAAATAATATAAGCTTTTGCTGTTTTTTTATAAGGAGATGTAATAAGGACATCTTCCACGATATCCTGTATTTCTTCAACTGAAGGAATCTTGTCTCCAATAATATCTATTGCCAAATCAAGCACCCTCAACGCAAGTTTTTTAGCTATATCAAGCTCAAATTCTCCTGTTGCAAGACCTGCTTTATGGATAGCAGCCGATATTTTATTTGCATCAAACTTAACCACTTCTCCATTTCTTTTCTTTATTCTATCAAACATTTTAATAATCCTCCTAACTACTTTTACAAATTATTATAACAAGTGAATTCTAACTTCGTATAAACACCCTTATCTTAAACAATAAGAACGATATCCACTTGACTACTAATATAAGTTAATTGGGCTCCGCTTAAAAACTTTACCACTGTATAACAATTATATTATATATCTAATATATATCAATAAAAAAGCTGAACCTTTAAATTTGTGCCACAAAAGAGTAAAATAAACTTATAAGGTTCAAAAAGCCTATTTTTCTATAATATATTATACCAGAAGCAAAGTTAAAGATAAACGGAACACGTTTTAAATAAAGGAGAAGAACTATCGATAAGAAAATTAAAAAGATTGTTGATATACTGGAATCAAAGAAAGGCGAAGATATTAAAGTTTTATACGTTGGAGACCAGACCTGGATATCAGACTATTTTATTATTGTTTCGGGAAATTCAACAACACACACACAAACTCTTGCTGAAACTATATTGAAAAATATCAAAGAAAAGAGTATTTCTGTGGAAGGATTCGATGAAGGTAAATGGATATTAATAGATTATGCAGAAATCATTATCCATATTTTTTACCCTGAAACAAGAACTCTTTATAACCTCGAAAAACTCTGGGCTAACATTTAACTTACAAACAGTTTACTTAACCACAAACACATTCAATTGCAAAAACCAGTTTTCAACAATTGGGTCAACAATAAGAGAAACCTTAATGGAAAAAAAAGTAAGTTTCGTACAAAAAAGAGATGGTAGAATTGTCCCTTTTGACAAAGATAAGATTTCCAACGCTATATTTAAAGCAGCTCAAAGTCTTGGCGGAGAAGATAAATATCTTGCTGAAGATTTAGCAGAAGTTGTTAGGTTGTATCTTGTAAAAGAGTATAAAAAAGATACCCCTTCGGTAGAAGATATTCAAGATATAGTCGAAAGAGTTCTTATAAAAACAGGGCACGCAAGAACAGCTAAAGCTTATATACTTTATAGAGAAAAACGCGCCAGAATAAGAAGAATGAGGGAAGGGGTGAAACCTGAAGACCTTATTACAAGCGAAAGACAAAGTTTAATAAAAAATATCAACCTTTCTGTAAGAGAGAGTAACGATAATATCAGTCTGTGGGATAAAGAAAGGATTATTGATGCATTAATAAAAGAGACAGGGCTACAAAGAAATATCTCTGAACTCATTGTAGGAGAAGTAGAAGAAGAAGTTGTTACTTCAAAAATAACAGAACTCTCTTCTTCGTTAATAAGAGAACTTGTTAATGCAAAACTGGTTACATACGGTTTTGAAACAGAACGAAACAAACATACAAGACTTGGAGTCCCGGTTTATGATGTAAACCGTTTTCTTAGCCAAGGAACAGATACTCCTGACATTCTTTCTTTAAAACTTGGAAGACATATCAAAAAGGAGTTTGCTCTACTACATGTGTTACCTGAGAAGGCTGTAGAAAAACACCTGACAGGAGAAATCCAGATACATAACCTTGAAGGTATAGATAAGTTCTTTTCTGCAACTGTTCCCATTGAAAATATTACGCCCATAACAGAAAATAAAACTTGCTTAACTTACAATTATTTAAAAAATTTTATTGAAGATAAACTTGTTTTAAGTGTTTCTTCTGAATATATTGGTAATATAAATATACCTTATGCAGACAACCCAACAATAGAAATAGAGCCAAAAAGCACTGCAACAAACATACCAAACCCTTCTATATTGAGAATATGTAATTTAACAGATTTAAACTCAACAGATATTATTTGGAACAGTATCAAATCTATTGGAATAACAACACAGAACAACCTTAACAGAGTTGTTTTAAACAGGGTTACTACCGACTTGGCTTTTACAAAAGATAAAATAGATTTTACAGAAGATATCAAAAACTTTTTACATCTTTGTTACAATATACTGCAGAGGCAAAAAACTTTTATTGATAACATATACGCAGAAAGAGAGTTACCAGAAATTTTCAAAAAGAGTGTAAATACCATTGAGATAAAACTTATAACTAAAGGAGAACCAAACGAAAAAGTAATCAACTGTTTACTACATAACCTTTTTCATTTTCCGCCTGTCTTCTCTTTTAAAATATCTTTTGATAAAACAGCACCTTTAAAACCAGTAAATATTATCAACTTGTTTAAACCGTTTCTTGATAATAGAACTCAAATAAGGCTTTATTATGTATAAAATAGGACTGTTTGGATATTCTTATAGTGGCAAGACCTCTATTTTTAAAGCAATTACTGGGAAAACTGATGATACATACAACCCTTTACGCCCAAATGTTGGTATTGGTAAATTTAAGGACAAAATTCTTGATGAAATTGTCTTAACAGCAAAATCTGAGAAGACAATCTACTCTGAGTTTGAATTTTTTGACTTTAAAGGGATGCCAGAAACAACTGGTTTTTCTGATGATTACCTTAAACAATTGTTAGAAACAGAACTTATAATAGGTGTGGTAAAAAATTATGATGAAAACTCTAAACCTGAACAAGAATCTACCTCACTTATTATGGAACTCGTCTTTTTTGATATTGCAAGAATTGAAAAACTTTTAAGTTCCAATAAAGGGTTACTGCCACAACAAATAAAAATCCTTGAAACAGGCTTAAAATTACTTGAGCAGGAAAAACTTTTAAATACCCTTGATTCAAAAGAAATCAAGATTCTTCAAGGTATTGAGTTGCTCACAATAAAGCCTATCTTAATATTTATAAATGGAGAAGAAAAACCTTATACCTCACAGTTGCAACACATAAAAAATAATATTTTAGAATTTGATGAAGAACAATTCTATGCAAACATCATCCAAAGGTTATCTCTTACAACCTTTTATACAATCAAAGGTAAGATGTCACAAAGTTGGTTAGTTTCTAACACATTAAATGCAAAAGAATCTGCAGGAAAAGTACATAAAGATATAGAAAAAGGGTTTATTAGAGCGGCTGTTGTGAGTTATAAAGATTTTTTGGCAATGGGAGATTGGCAGAAAGTTAAGAGTGCAGGCGGATTGAAGTTTTTAGGACCTAACTCAAAAATATCAGACAAAGATATTGTTGAATTTTATTTTAACTAATATTAAAAAGGGAAACCCTGCCTTACGAAAAGGCAGGGTTTCAGCGTCCCATCCCACAAACCAACTATTAATACTTATAGGGAATGATTAACATAGTTAGGATTATCACCTGAACGTGGCTTTGATATCTTGTCTACCTCGTCCATAATCTCTTGACTAAGTTTTACTTCAACCGCTTTCACATTATCCCTTAAATGTTCTATTAATCTGGGTCCTGCTATAATACTTGTTACCACAGGTCTATGTAAAAGCCACGCAAGAGAAAACTGAGACATTGTTATACCAAGGTCTTTTACTATTGGTTCAAGTTTTTCAAGTATATCAAAAAATCTGTTAGCACTATCACTCTCAAGGTTCACCATACTTTTTCTTGCGCCTCTTGAATCTTCTGGAGGTGGCTGGTTTCTATGGTACTTACCTGATAACCATCCAAACTCGAGCGGACTAAAGATATTTACTCCAATCCCATACTTTTTACATACTGGCAACACTTGCCGTTCAACGTGCCTATCAAGGATATTATATTTCAATTGGTCACAACAGATTTTCTCAAACCCTTCATACCGACCCAACATTTGGCTCTCAACAAGTTTCCAGGACTGGTAACAAGAAGAACCTATATATCTTACCTTACCTTCTTTTACAAGGTCGGTCAGAGCACTCATAGTTTCCTCTGTAGGGGTGGGGTTTTTACCTAAATCAGGTAACACCTCATCAGGACGGTGCATTATAAATAGATCTATATAATCTGTCTTAAGTTTCCTTAAAGACTCTTCAACAGACCTAAAAATATAAGCCCTTGAACTACCTCTATTATTTTTCCCTCCAAACCTGTGTCCACCAGCCCAACATTTCGTGGCAAGAACCAAATCTTCTCTTTTACCTTCAAGCGCTTTACCAACAATCTCTTCAGATTTCCCGTAACAGTCAGCGGTATCTATAAAATTAATACCCATATCGAGTGCTTCATTTATAATGTTTATGCTCTCGGTTTCTACTTCAAATTTATTAAAATTCATAGCACCAAGACAAATTCGAGATACTTTTAACCCAGTACTTCCAAGATTTACATATTGCATTTCCATTTTTTCTCCCTTAATATTATAAATAATGGTTTATATAGTTGTCTCCAAATCCTGTACGAGGAGGCGATATTTTATCTACCTCATCCATTATTTCTTGAGATAGTTTTACGTCAGCAGACTTTACATTATCTCTAAGATGACCAATCAATCTTGGACCAATTATAACGCTTGTTACCACAGGTCTATGTAAAAGCCATGCAAGGGCAAACTGGGACAGTGTAACACCAAGATCTGCCGCTAACACCTCGAGTTTTTCCAGTATATCAAAATATCTCGGGGCACTAGGGGAATCAAAATCAACAAAAACTTTTCTAACTGCTCTTGAATCTGCTGGAGGCGCCTCATTCCTTTTATATTTACCAGACAACCATCCTCCTGCAAGAGGACTAAAAATAGTAGTGCCTATACCATACTTTTTACATACTGGCAAAATCTGCTGCTCAACAAACCTGTTAAGTATGTTATATCTAAGTTGGTCACAACAGATTTTCTCATACCCTTCGTAACGAGCAAGCATCTGGGTCTCTACCAATTTCCACTCTTGGTAACAAGAAGAACCTATATACCTTACCTTGCCTTGTTTTACAAGGTCGGTCAGAGCATCTATGGTCTCTTCTGTAGGGGTGGGGTTTTTACCTAAATCAGGCAACACCTCATCAGGGCGGTGCATTATGAATAAGTCTATATAATCTGTCTGGAGTCTTTTTAGACACCCTTCAACAGACCTTAGGATATTAACCCTTGAACTACCTCTATTGTTTTTCCCTCCTGTATCAGGACTTATTGCCCAACATTTTGTTGCAAGAACAAGGTCTTCCCTTTTACCTTGTAAGGCTTTACCAAGCAACAATTCTGACCTACCTCTTGCATACCCGTTAGCAGTATCTATAAAATTTATACCTGCATCTAAAGCTTCATCAACGATCTGCATATCTTCTTTTTCGTTTTCTGGTTTTACTCCAAGATTCATCGCTCCCAAACAAACACGAGAAACTTTTAACCCCGTGCTTCCTAAATTAATATATTCCATTGCTATTTTCCTCCTTGAAAAATAGTTAAAGATTTGTAAACTACTGTTAAATTAATTACAAAGAGTGATTCTCATAGTTGGGGTTATTACCTGAACGAGGTGGCGCGATTTTATCTACCTCATCCATTATCTCTTGACTAAGTTTTACTTCAACCGCTTTCACATTATCTCTTAGATGTTCTACCAATCTGGGTCCTGCTATAACACTTGTTACCACAGGTCTATGTAAAAGCCAAGCAAGAGCAAACTGAGCCATTGTTATACCAAGGTCTGCTACTATTGGTTCAAGTTTTTCAAGTATATCAAAAAATCTATCAGCACTATCACTCTCAAGATTCACCAACCCTTTCTTTGCACCTCTTGAATCTGCTGGAGGTGGCTGGTTTCTATGGTATTTACCTGATAGCCATCCAAACTCGAGCGGACTAAAGATATTTACTCCAATCCCATACTTTTTACATACTGGCAACACCTGCCGTTCAACGAACCTATCAAGAATATTATATTTTAACTGGTCGCAACAGATCTTCTCAAACCCTTCATAACGAGCAAGCATCTGAGTCTCAACAAGTTTCCAGGACTGGTAACAAGAAGAACCTATATACCTTACCTTACCTTCTTTTACAAGGTCGGTCAGAGCGCTTATGGTTTCTTCTGTGGGGGTAGGGTTTTTACCTAAATCAGGTAACACCTCATCAGGACGGTGCATTATAAATAGGTCTATATAATCTGTCTGAAGCCTTTTTAAACACCCTTCAACAGACTTTAGAATATTAACCCTTGAACTACCTTTATTATTTAGACCACCACCTGTAGGGTTTCCTGCCCAACATTTTGTAGCAAGAACAATATCTTCCCTTTTACCTTTGAGGGCTTTACCAAGTATCTCTTCAGATTTTCCTCTTGCATAACCATTGGCAGTATCAAAGAAATTGATTCCCATATCAAGAGCCTCGTTGACTATCTCAATATCTTTTGATTCTTCTTGATATACTCCAAAATTCATAGCCCCTAAACATATACGTGAAACCTTTAATCCTGTACTTCCCAAATTCTTGTATTGCATCTCCATCTTTCCTCCTTGGGATAATTGTTCAAAAACATTTTTTTAGTTTAAAAACAAATCTACTTTACTCCTCCTTTTAAAATAAGTCAAATATTTTTATAAGATTTCTGAAATTCTGACATAAGGGTTATTGTATAAAAAACAGAGTATAAATTTCTATAAAAATAGATAATGAAAAAACATCCCCCCGTTTATCCATCATAATGGTTTTATTCTTTAGCTTATTTTTTTCCGTCTTGACATAACTAAAAACCCTGGAGGACTAAGCCCTTTACCTTTAAGCCCAAGCCAACCGAATACCTCTTAAGTATCAAAGACACCGAAATATGGCGCACTATAGATTATTATTCCACCAGAGATGGGATAAGTTTTCACCATCCATAAAACCTCTATCTATAACTATCTGCTTTATTTTGTTAAATAAGATGAGTTGCAATCACAGTTATACCAATCTTCTCATTAAGCTATTTTCTTATGTCAGAATTTTAGTAAGATTTTAGATAAAAGTTATTGTTTCTGTTATAATATACAATAAGTTCTTTTTATGTAATTTATTTATAGTAATAAGGTTTGAAATAAAAATATGTTTTCTTACAACTTTTTTCTTGCAAAAAAATTTACAAATAAGAAACAAGGGGATAATTTTCTCTGGTTTATAACCCTTTTTTCAATAGCAGGGGTTGCTATTGGAGTTATAGCTCTTATGCTTGTTATTGGAGTTATGAGCGGATTTTCTAAAGAACTCAAACGCAAAATAATCGGTGCTCACCCAACAATAACTATTGAAGGTAAACCCTACATTTTTGATTATAACAATGTTATTGAAAAAGTTAAAAAAGATATAAAGGATGTAGAAGGAATATCGCCCTATATTACAACTCAGGTTATATACAAATCCCAAAAATATCTTATAGGCGGTATAGTAAAAGGGATAGACCCTGTCACAGAAGAAGAAGTAACAAATTTGAGTAAATTTACAAAAAAAGGTGAGTACACTGACTTAGACAACGGGATACTGCTTGGAAGCGAGTTAGCCAAAGAGCTTGATGTTAGTTTAGGGGATGAACTTTTTGTTATAGCAGGACTTTCTGCAATACAGTTTCCTTTAACAGTTGTGGGTATTGTTGAGTATGGTGTCTATGCTTTTGATTCATCTATGGGATTTACATCGCTTGATACTCTTTCAAAATTTCTTAATATTTCTAATCTGGTACACGGTATAGGTATACGTACTAACAACATCTATGTTACCGAAAAAATTGCAGAAAAGATTAGGGTAACACTCAATTCTGACTATAATGTTACAACCTGGATACAGAGAAATAAGATTCTGTTCGCTGCTATAGCCCTTGAAAAGAAAGCAATGTCTTTCATACTCGCTTTAATAGTACTTGTTGCTTCATTTAACATCTCTGCCACTCTTATGATAACAGTTTACAGAAAAGTTAAAGAGATAGGAATACTCAAAGCTCTTGGTGTCACCTCTGTAGAAATAAAAAAAATATTCATATACCAAGGGTTGATTATAGGTTTAAAAGGACTTGTTACAGGGCTTATTACAGGCGGAATTCTGGCTATGTTGTTAAAAAAATACCAGTTTATAAAACTACCAGATTTTGTATACGATCTATCACGTCTTCCTATTGAAATATCTAAATTTGATATACTCTGGATTTCTGTATTAGTTATCGTTATAGTCTGTTTCGCAAGCGTTTATCCTGCTCAGAGAGCAGCCCGTTTAAACCCAAACCAGGCAATAAGAAATGATTAAATTAACAGGAGAAAATATAACCAAAGAATATCCCGGCGGAGTCAAGGCTCTAAATAATGTTAATATTCAAATCGAAAAAGGAGATATTGCTGTAATCATTGGTCCTTCGGGTTCAGGTAAAACAACCCTTTTAAATATACTTGGGCTCCTTGACAAGCCCACCAAGGGAAGAGTTGTTATGGATGGGAAAGATATAACTCTACTTGACGAAAAACAGGCGGCTCAACTGATGAACCAGCAATTTGGTTTCATTTTTCAATTTTTTTATCTTATACCTGAATTAACAGTAGTTGAAAATGTTTTATTACCGCTCTGGATAAAAGAAAAAACTACCTTAAAAATAAAATTTTATAATGAAGCTGAAAACCTACTTAGCGAGTTTGGGTTATCTAATAGGAAAAACTTTTATCCTTACCAACTTTCTGGTGGCGAACTACAACGGGTTGCTATCTGTAGAAGTCTTATATGTAACCCCAGCGTAGTATTTGCGGACGAACCAACTGGTAGTATTGATAAAAAATCTACTGAAATATTTTTTGAGTTAGTTGAAAAATTGAATAACCAGAAAAACGTTACATTTGTTATATGTACCCATAACGAAAAATTTCTTGATTTTGCAACAAAAACAATATCCCTTAACCAAGGAGAAATAGTAAAGTATGAGAAAAACACAACTTGAAGATTACAGAAAAAAGATTGACGATTACCTTGAAAAGAGTTTACCACCAACAAGCAAAGAACCCGAAATTCTACACAAAGCAATGAGATATAGCGTATTTTCCGGAGGTAAACGGTTAAGGCCTATCATAGTACTTGCAGTAGGAGATATAACAGGGGTGGAACATAAACAACTTTTACCTGTTGCTTGTGGGTTAGAACTCATCCATAATTTTTCATTAATCCACGACGACCTACCATCTATGGATAACGATGACTATAGAAGAGGTAAACTTACCTGCCATAAAAAGTTTGGAGAACCAATCGCTATACTTGCAGGTGACGCTCTTTTGACTCTTGCTTTTGAGATTTTAGCTGAGTCTGACAATTGTTCATTAATAAAAGCAGTTGCAAACGCAACCGGTTCAGTAGGGATGGCAGGCGGACAAGTGTTTGATATGTGTAACAAAGATTTACAAGTTTCGGACTGTTTCAAAAGAAAAATTAACAACTGGAAAACAGGCAAACTATTTCAGATATGTTTTGAAGCACCTTTATATTTTAATGAAATACCAGAGGAAGATAAACATACCATTACAAGAATTTCCCAATATTTTGGTGAAGCGTTTCAATTGAGAGATGATATCGAAGATAAAGAGGGTAATATAACAAATATGAAAAAAGAGACCGAAACCCTCTATAAAAAGATGAAAGAAGAGTTGGTTTATTTCAAAGAGAAAGGAGGTCTTCTCAATTATATAAATGAAAAACTCTTTGAAGTAGAGTAGCCTGTTTCAATATTTTTTGACAGATTTAGAAAAACAAATATAATATAAATTATGTTTTTATGCACTACTTTTATGGTTTAGTTTTAATAAAATATAATAAAAGGGGGTATTTATGCCGCTTATAAAAATAACTAACTTATCCAAGATTTTCCGTTTAGGAAGAAACAGAACTGTTGTTGCTTTAAATAAAGCAAGTTTTGAGGTAAAAGAAGGTGAAATATTTGGTATTATGGGTCCTAATGGTTCAGGTAAAACAACCTGTTTAAAACTTATACTTGGTATACTGTTCCCCACAGATGGGGAAATAGATATTATGGGCAAAAGCCAATACGACATAGAAGCAAAGGAACAGATAGGTTTTTTACCTGAAAACCCATATTATTACGACTACCTATCAGGAACCGAAGTTCTAAATTTTTATGGTCGTCTTTTTGGGATGTCGAAAGGGCTTATAAAAGAGCGGTCAGAATATTTATTAAAACTGGTCGGTCTACAAGATGCAGGTAAACTTTCTTTAAGACATTACTCAAAAGGTATGCTTGAAAGAATAGGGCTTGCCTCAAGTTTGATAAACGACCCTAAAATTCTTATTCTTGATGAGCCAACAACAGGGCTTGACCCTATAGGATGCAGAGAAACAAGAGATTTACTTATACAACTTAAAGAAGCAGGTAAAACAATAATCCTTTCAAGCCATTTTTTATCTGAAGTTGAAAGAGTCTGCAATAGAATAGCCATTTTTCATAGAGGTAGCTTGCTAACTACAGGCGTAATGGAAAACCTGTTTAAAGAATATCAAGCAGAAAATCTTGAAGACCTTTTTGTAAAAACAATAGAAAAGTTTGATTCAACTCTTGAAGAAGAAAAAGTTGCACAGGTTTCATCATAAAATAAATATTGAAATTTTAAAAGGAGAACAAATATGGGTAAAGCGTGGGTTATTGCAACCAATACTTTTAACGAAGCTTTAAGAAAGAAGACTCTGTATATACTTCTGGTTGTTGCTCTTGTAGCAATAGGTGCTTCAAAATTCTTTTCTTTCCTTGCTGCCCAAGACGAACTCAAAATGATAAAAGATGTTAGTTTTGCAACAATTGAGTTTTTCGGGGCAATTCTTGCTATCTTTACGGCTATAGGCGCATTATCAAACGAGATAGACAAAAGAACTATATACACGATTCTTTCAAAACCTATCACCAGAAAACATTTTCTTTTAGGGAAGTTTATCGGACAATCGCTAATCATACTTTTAAACGCTGTTCTTATAAGTCTATTTTTTATAGGGCTTCTACTTTCTAAAAAGGTGGTTCCAGATATTGAAATTTATAAATCTTTAATTCTAATCTATTTAGAACTTCTTATGATAGGTTCAATTACTCTTGCCGTTGCAACATTTGCAACAGACGCATTTAATATCATCCTTTCTTTCTTTCTTTTTATTACTGGTAACCTAACAATCTACTATAAACAGATGTTGGAAAGAACTGAAAACATTGTTTTTAAAGGACTTGGGCAGATGTTCTATACGGTTGTCCCCAACTATGCAAATTTTAATATTAGAGACCAGGTTGTTTTAGGAGTTAACGTTAGTTGGAGATATATTGGGCAGACATCTCTTTACGGAGTTATATATATAATAATAGCTACTCTTGTAGGTATATACTTTTTTCAAAAGAGGGAAGTATGAAAAATAAAAATTGGGTAAATCTTTTTATTGCGATTCTTTTGTTTATTCCTATGGGTTTTTTACAAGTAAATATAGATTATAGAAGAACCCTCGAAGATCTTGAAGCAAAATTGTTGCTTATGCCTGGGCAGGTTGCAGGAAGCCTTGTCCTGGGTGGATTCAGAGGTGTTGCTGCCGACCTTATTTGGCTTAACATAGAAGAGTTTTGGCACCAAGGGCACACCTACAAACTTTTACCTTTGTTTGAATCTGTTGCATGGCTCCAACCACGTTATATTACAGTTTGGGCTGTTGGTGGATGGCATATGGCTTACAACATATATGCTACCATTGACGACCCTGAAGAAAAACATTACTGGTACCAACAGGGTACATCTTTCTTAAAGAAAGGTATAGCCCATAACCCCGAACAGTATGACCTATATTTTGAACTCGGTTGGACGTACTACAATAAAGGGGAAGACTATGCTAACGCTGTTAATTATCTTGAAAAAGCTGTCAAGTTTCCAGGTCCTGACTACGTAAAGAGTCTACTTGCTCACGCTTACGAAAACAATGACCAGGTTGAAGAGGCTGTTTCTCAATGGACAAAAGTTTTGGATACCACCTTTGAACCTATAGCCAAACGAGCATTAAAATCTCTCCAATCAGACGGAGCGTTTACTCCTAAACGACGTACCCGACTTGGATTGGATAAAGAAACTTAATAATTCTTTTGTCCTTAATAAAATGAAAAAGATATTCATTATTTCAGCTCCTTCAGGAACAGGAAAAACCACTATTGCTTTAAGGTTAAAAGAAGAGTTACAAAATATTTATATACCTGTTACCTATACCACAAAAAAACCTCGCACAGAAGAAGTAGAGGGCAAAGATTATAGATTTGTATCTCAAGAAACCTTTTCTTTGATGATAAAAAAAAATAAATTTTTAGAATGGGCAAAGGTGTACGGTAACTACTATGGAACTCCAAAAGACGAGATACTTTTAAATATAAAAAAAGGTAACATAATTGTTATGACTATCGATACTCAAGGAGGGCTTAGTATAAAGAAACTATTCCCTGAATCAGTGTTGATAGGGTTACTTCCACCTTCTGTTGCTGAGCAAGAAAAACGAATAAGAGGGAGGAGTAAATTAGCTGAAAAAGATATAAAAGAGAGAATAAATGCTACAAAAGAAGAAAGAAAAATTCTTTTCTCAAAGTATGATTTTCGGCTTATAAACAAAAATTCTGAAGATACTCTCAAAAAAATTATAAATATCATAACTAAGGGGAAAAAAATATAACAAGCGTCTGATATTTAATTAGTTGTTAATATAGTTACTTAAAAGATATCCTCATTGGAAGAAAAACCTCAAGAAAACAAATAATACTCACAAAAAACCTGTAAGAAAAAGCAAGGTAAAGGAGAAAAGTTTCAATGGATAAAGTAAAAGTAGGTTTTATAGGTGCTGGTGGGCTTGCCACAGGAAAACATTACCCATCAATTGCCAATATCGAAGAAGCAGAAATAGTTGGTATGTCTGACCTTTTACCTGAAAGGATGGACCTAGTTGGAGAAAAGTTCAATATACAGAACAAGTTTGTCAATTATAAAGAACTTATTGAAAAAACCGCGCCTGATGCAGTTTATATTGTTATGCCGCCTCACCATCTTTTTGATATAGCGGCTTATTGTCTTAACCTTGGGTTACATATCTTTATTGAAAAACCTCCAGGACTAACAAAATTTCAGACAAGACAGTTAGCGCTCACAGCTGAAAAGAAAGGCGTTTTAACAATGACAGGTTTTCAGAGAAGGTTCTCTCCTGTTTTAGTTGAAGCAAAGAAGAAGGTAGATGAAACAGGAGGAGTCACTCAATGTCAGGCAAACTTTTTTAAATACTCACCAGGCTCCGGTGCCTATTATCAGGGCGCTATAGATATTCTCACCTGTGATGCAATACATGCCGTTGATATACTTAGATGGATGGGAGGGGACGTAAAAAAGGTTGTTAGCGTTGTTAGTAACCTGTTTTGTGATACTCCTAACAGGTTTTGTGCTTTGATGGAATTTGAAAACGGCGCTGCCGGCTACTTATCTACCAACTGGATATCAGGAAAACGCACATATTCAGTAGAGATGCACGGTAAAGGTATTGTTGCTTATGCAGACCCTGAAGAAGATGCAAAAATCTTTAAAGATGGACAGAAAGAAGTCGATATAATCAAAGCCGAGACTTTCACAGGCGAAACAGACCCTGATTCTTATAAAAATACTGGTTTTTTCCATGAAAACAAACATTTTATTGAGTGTATCAGAACAAAAAGTATGCCTCAAACAAACTTTGCTGACGCTTATAAAACCATGGAACTTGTAGAGAAAATCTATAACAACCAAATTTGAGTCTCTCTTTTATAAAAATGTATCTTTAAGGAACCCTTTAAGTTCAGCAGGAGGAACCCCAAACCTATCGGTAAGTTCTTCAAGAAAAAGGTTGGCTTCTTCTTTTGTTTGAAGGGAAGCCAGTTTTTTATATACATAAAACCTTAAAGCTGGGTTGCTGATATACTCATCAGAAATAAGGGACGATGGAACCTCTACCTCTTTTTTTGTATCTATACTTTCTTGCTCTCTGGTAATTTCTTGCCAGAATTGGCAGTATAGGTTAAACCCTACTTTATCTATAAAACCGTGTTGTTCTTTACCTAAAATGTTTCCAGCGCCCCTAATTTCAAGGTCTTTTAAGGCAATCCTATAACCGCTCCCAGGTTTATTTAATTCCTGTAATGCTTGGAGCCTCTCTTTTGCTGTCTGTGTAACAAAAATATGGTGCGGTATAAGAAAATAAGCATAGGCTCTCCATTTATATCTACCTACCCTGCCTCTCAACTGGTATAGGTCTGCCAAACCGTAACGATGGGCGTTATCTACAATAAGGGTGTTTGCTTTGGGAATATCTATACCGCTCTCTACAATAGTGGTAGCTACAAGAACGTCTATCTGTCCATCAGCAAACCTTTTCATTATATCAGATAACTTCTCAGGATTCATTCTCCCATGAGCCGTTTCTATAATCGCAGAAGGTAACATATTCTGCAGTTTTTTTCTTACCTTCTCTATATCATATATAAAATTATGAAGATAAAAGACCTGCCCTTTCCTGTCAATCTCTCGCTGTAAGGCTTCTTTTACTAATCTTTCATTATACCTACCTACATAGGTTACAACAGAAACTCTACCTTGTGGAGGTGTTTTAATAACACTTATATCTTTCATACCAGAAAGAGCCATATAAAGGGTTCTTGGGATTGGGGTTGCGGTTAAAGTCAAAACATCCACTTTTTTAAACATCGCCCTAATTCTCTCCTTATGCATAACCCCAAACCGTTGCTCTTCATCCACAATAAGTAACCCTAAATTTTTAAATTTAATATCTTTCTGTAAAAGTCTATGGGTACCAATAACAATATCAATGAACCCTTCTGATATATTTTTAACTATTTTTTTCTGTTCAGGTACCCCGACAAGCCGTGAAACCATCTCAATTGTTACAGGAAAATCCGCAAACCTTTCTTTAAAGATTAAAAAATGTTGAAGCGCAAGAACTGTTGTTGGCACAAGAATTACTACCTGTTTACCGCTTAACACAGCCTTAAAACTTGCCCTAATAGCAACTTCAGTTTTACCGTAACCTGCGTCTCCGCAGACGATTCTATCCATTATTTTTGAGGAACTCATATCTTGCCTAACCTCGTTAATCGCTTTCAATTGGTCTTCTGTTTCTTTATAAACGAAACTTTCATCAAACTGTTGTTGCAATTCTTTATCCGACTCAAAAGCAAACCCTTCTTCAATCTTTCTTGTAGCATAAAGTTTATACAAATCAGAAGCAAGGTCTCTTATACCATTCTTTACCTTCTCTTTTACTTTTAACCAACTTTTAGTATTAAGTTTTGATAATTTTGGGTCTTTCTCTCCAATATATTTATGTACAAGAGAAATGTTTCTAACAGGTACATACAATTTATCCCCACCTTCATATCTTATAATGATATACTCTTCCTTTTGATTATCTCCCGATACTATCTTTTTCATCCCTTCAAAGACACCAATACCTTCATTTTGATGAACGATATGGTCACCTTCTCTTATTTCAGAATACCCAAAAAGAGGGATATATTCTCTGTTTTTACGCAAAGGCGGGTACCGTTTAGAGTGTCTGGAGAAGAGTTGATCTTTACTTAAAATAGTTATATTTATATCAGGTACAGAAAAACCCTCTGAAACAACTCTATCGAGGAAAGAGTTTTTAGATATGCTTACCTTCTTTTCTTTCAACACTTCTCTAATTTTCTCTTCTTGCCCTTTAGTTCCTGAAAATATAAATACTTTCTCTTTTTTTACTCTATTCCAGATAAATGTAGGGTTCAACTGGAACCTGTTTTCTACATCAAAAACATTGAAATTGTATATTTTTCTGCCAAAAGCATATTCTGATATATTGTTTTGAAATATGGTAGAGTTGGTAAATATATCTTGTAGCCAACTGTTGTTTATAACACCTTTTGATAGAAGTTGTTTTATCTGGTGTGAAGCAGAAACCCTCTCTGGCTCTACAACAAACGAAATACTCTTCTTAAACTGGCTATATAAATCAATCTTATTCTTATCTACAAAAAACTCGTTTAAAGGTATCAGGTTTAAAGATTCCACCTTTTCAAACGATAGTTGGGTACCAGTTTCAAATTTTCTTAAAGAATTTATTTTATTGGCAGTAAACTCTACCCTTATAGGAAAATCTGAATCTAAGGTATATACATCTATAATACCGCCTCTCCTTGCAAAAAAACCTGTTTCTTCAACAAGAGTTGCCTCTTCAAAGCCGGCATCAAAAAGGTATCTGATTAAAACATCTCGTCGTAAATTTTCCCCTACCTTAATCTTTAACATACTTTTACTAAAACTCTCTAAAGGGGGCACCTGTTGAGCAAAAGCAGAAGGAGTAGAAATAAGAATATAAGGTTTTTTCTTTAATAGTGAAATATTTGTCAAGGTTTTAACTCTTTCAAACATCACTTCTGATACCATATTATCTTTATCTACAAACATATCTGGTAAAGATAGAAAAAAAATATCTTTATTAGACAAAAAAGCAAGAGTGTCTTGATAAAATGTTTCTGCAAACTCTTCTTGTGGCAACAGTATCAAAAAAGGGGTTTTTGTAGAATTAAAAATACCTGATATAAGATACGCAATAAAACTACCTTCAAAACCGCTTATATAAGAACGGTCTCCCTTTAATATAGATTCTTTTAACTTAGAAAATCCTTCAAGTTCTTCTAAAAATTTTAATATTTTCATAATATATAACAACTGCTTAATAAACAGAAGATAGTATTACTATTGAACCAACAGTATCAGACCAAACCTTTTATCAACTGGTGTACTTATAAGAACTATGCATAGTATAAAACTTACAATATTAGTAGAAGCAGAGCAGATAGACCTCGCCAGTAATACCTCCCTTCTGTTCAATTCCAAGAGTACCGCTATACATACATTTTAAAATATTACCCAGACTATTGGTAACTTTTATTACAATTTCATTGTTTCCTTCATTAAGAAAACCCCCTATATCAAAAACATAAGGTTGCCATACTCGTGCCCCAACTTTACTGTTATTGATTATCACCTCAACAGCAGTAAAAGCCGATTCAATCACCAATAAACAAGATTGTGGTACACTCTTTAATTTAATGGTCTGCCTATACACGCCTGTCCCAGCAAAATAAGGGTAACCAAAATCGTTCCACCCTTTATTTCCCATTTCTGTAACAATAGGAGCAAGAGTTACCCTCCCTCCTTTCTCCTCCACCTTAAAATCCCCGCTTATAACCATAGGTTCAATGCTACCTTTCTGGTTAACCCCAGGCAGTTCTCTTTTCCAAGAACGCCAGTAAGAACTCCTCACAAGGAAAACAAACTCATTTTCTCCTTCTTTATAAAAATCTTTTACCTTAAAAACCATATTTTCTTTATCCCATAAAAGATGTTTTTCTGGTTTAATAACCTCTTGCCCATTTACAAAAAGTTTCTCCCACTCTTTAGTATCAACAATAAAAGAGAGGTGAGAAGGCAAAAATTTTAGGTCAAACTTTCCTCGCACCCAATAAAAAGGGGACTCTTCAGAAGTAAAAGCAACCTCAAGTTTCCCGTGAAAAACCTTCTGCCAGGTTGAATCGATAGTTTTCTTATACCATTCCTCTTTTTCGCCTACCAAAAGCGGGTCGGTCTTAACAAACAACTCTGGAAGATAATGGTTCTCTCCTTCCAACACAAACTCCCATTTCTTATTTAAAAGAACTTTTTCACTTGATATACCAGAAAACAATTGGTTCACAACAGGTTTTCTATCATTAGTTAAACAGAAGTTACCAATATTTAATATAATAGACTTACCATCCATAAGCATAAGGTTTACCCTTTCTGCTTGATTGATTTTGTAAGGCGTTACTTTATAAATATTTCCATCATCAACATCCATTATAACAACTTTTCCTTCAATATTATATTCAAGAACCACTTCTCTACTCTTACCTGTGTGGTTTGCAAGAAAAATTAGATACTCTTCTTCTGTCTTCCTTGCAGTTATCCATAACCCTTCTGTTTCTTGTTTATTTACAACCCTCCAACTTTTTGTAGCGTAAGATAAAATAGAATCTACCAACATAGTTTTAAATTCGTCTTCTGTTTCACCTTCTTTAGAAATAAGTTTACCTACCTTATTATGTTGGTAACGCACAACTTTTCCATCCTTATATAACCATTCAGGCACTCTACCCAACCAAATAAGGTTACCACCTGCTTTTGAAAACTCTTTTAGTTTATCAAGACAATCTGAATCCAGCACATAACACCCCGGTACTACAATAGTCTTAAATTCTCCGTTTTTACATTTTAAAACGCCATTCACAATAGTAGATTCTTTTATAATATCTTCAAAAATCATCTCAAAATCTATATGATGATCAAAAAGAGAGTTTATTGATAAAAGAAGCATATCGAGCATCTCTTCTGTTTCTAAAGTTTCTTTCCAGAAGTTACATTCAACCCTTAAGCGGAAAGTTGTTCCTGCAAAAGCTGTTGTAGCAGAATATAACAGAGCAATATCAGTATCAAGAGGAGCCCAAGAAGCAAACAGAGAAACTCTTCGACAATAATCGGCGTAAAATTTATAATATTTCCACCAAGGTTGAGAAAAATGTTTACCTGCAATAGCTCTTTTACGAAAATCTGATATAGAGTATATTAAGGCATTATCGTTTATAAGGTTGAGCCCCATTGAAGCTAGCCAATCGTTATCTTTCTTCTGTTCAGCAAGGGTAGAGTTCCAATCTCTAACACCAAACGCCTCGCACATTGTTCTCTTTGCACCTGAATATCTTCCAGTAGAAGATGTTCTTTTAGCAGTAAGAGCAAGCAATGGGTAATCATAAGGTCTTTTCCAAATATCTATCTGTAAAGGTCTACCGGGCATACACCCAGCAAGCATATCCATTCCCGGCACTTGCAAATGCTTCAAAAACTCGTGTATATCACCGTTTACTTTATTAGAAAAAGAGATAGACTCTTCAGCCATACAATGTCCCGTCACAAAAACATTATGTTTTCCGCACCAATCTGCAACAGTTTTTGCAAAATTGTTAGAAAAAAGAGAGGTTATAAGCGAATAATAATCTATCCTCATCTTTATAGTTTCAGGCAGATTATCTTCTGATAAAAGAAGATGGAAATTGTCTTGCAAACGGTACCCATACCGTTTTTCAAATTCAGGAAAAAGTTTTTCTGTATACGCAAAACTTACGTCTTTATTTATGTTGGCGTAAGGTTCATCAAAAAAGAACCCCCTAAGTGTGGACCCAAAATAATTTTTAAACCTTTTAAGATACTCTTTATAAATATAGGACATCCATGTTTCTACCGCTTCTTTATTTAACATATCCCCATATCCACGTTGTTGCCAAGAGTCTGCCGTACCTGTGCTTGAAAGAAGAACCTTATCAAAAAGTTTCTTTACAAGAACCATCAGTACTACCGGTTTACCAGTCTTGTTGATCCACCTTCTTTCTTGCGGGTTTTTCCACCATAATTTTTTTTCAACAGATACTTTTCTTATATCACCTTCAACATCTTTTATACCAACAAATAGTATCTCAGAATTATCCTGCACCATAGATTCAATATTTACGGTCTCTCTATCTTCTACCTGCACCTCCTTCAACTCCATAGAATAACCACGATATTCTTGTCGTTCTTTAAGAAAATATCCAGCAGCCGTACCACTAGGCCAATTTAGGTCATCATAAAACCATACCTTCATACCCATCTCTTCACATTTTTTTAAAACAAATCCCGCGTACTCCCAGTAACTTTCTTGTAGGAACGAAGGGTACTCAAGCCCGTATAACGCCATAATAAAAAATTCGTTAATACCTTTCTGTTTCATATCTTTCAACTGGTACAACATCTCTTTCTTTGTCATTCTACCTGTCCAGCACCACCAAGGCACAGGTCCAAAATCTCCATTCAGATTAGAAAAAACTTCTAAAAAAGAGCTCTTTTTTTTATTCATTCAACTCTCCTTTATGTATACTCGCTTCTACCAAATTTGGCTATGCGATAATTATGTTTTTATCTGCCGTTTTGTGGCATTGCGAGGAATGCCTTTAATGACGTGGCAACCCTCGTATTTATCCTTGTATTTGTTTTTCTTTCCAGTAAAAAAGTATGTGTCTATTCACGAATTACGAGGTGCTAACCGACGCTTTTTGTCGTTGCGAAGGCATGTCTGCCGAAGCCTTGGCGTAGGTTGAAACGCTTTGTGTGACTGCGGCAATCCTCGTTTTTATCCTATACACTATT
>JALNXB010000031.1 GCA_023230585.1 bacterium | reverse complement strand
AGGGCCAGCATAATTCCATTCAGCGATAAGGTAGCCGTTACGAATTAAAACTCCGTCTGCAGATGCTGCTCTCATCTTCTCGTCAATCAAGTTGAGAGTTTCTTGAGTAAATCCAAAATCTTCTGGGTTGCCTCTTTTCCATTCTTTGTCTGGAAAAACCATTTTAGTGCCTCCCTCTTCTTTGTTATGATTCTCACAATTAATATTACCTATAAAAGAAAACGTTAATATCAGTATTAGCAGAATATTCTTAACAAGCCTCATACCAACTTCCTCCTTTTTTAAGGATGTGAACTGAGATTGCCACGTCATAAACAACATTCCTCGTAATGATGGAATGGGGGGCTGTTAACAAAAGGTTCAACCCTTTTGTTCTTCTACTCCCACAATTTGTCATCTTGAACTTGTTTCAGGATCTCTCACTTAACCCACGCTGGTAGTAAGAAAAACGAGATTCCGGATCAAGTCCGGAATGACATGCTTGGGAATCCTCGTCCTTTATCATTACGTCTTTCGTTTTTTCTCGCCTGCTAAAAGCCCCTCCACCTACGCTACAATGCAAGCTTCGGCGGACAAGCCTCATCCCATTAACCTCTCTGCAAACTCTTGGGGACTCACTACCCCAAACATCCTCAAGGGTAGAGGGCAAAAAAACTGTGGGGACAAATTCCTCAAAGTCCCAGATTAAGTAAACGGTTAGCGTTTTTCCAGGTGATTTTTTCGAATACTTCGTCTGGCACCAACTTCTCTTCCTTCAATTTTCTAAAATAAGGAACACAATCATTTACCTGATCATAAGAAGCAATATCTGTACCGTAGTAAAGTCTATCCTGAAACTCTTCCATAAATCTGTACCCAAACTCAGGGTCACGGCTAATAGCGTTAAACCCGCTACCAGCTGAGAGGTCGCCGTGTAGGTTAGGGTATCTTCTCATAAGTTCAACTACTCTGCCTGGTGTTACTTTACCTTTTGGGTAACCTGCCCTGTTGGTTTCATTTACATCACTACCTATTTCAGACCAGAAAGTTTGTGAATGTCCCAATAATATCATATTAGGAAATGTTTGAAGCACTTTTTCTAACTTTGGGAGCCCTAAGTCGTCAATAACTCCGTAACACCCACCTTTGCGAGGAGCCATGTGGAAAATCAGCGGGAACCCACTCTCTTCAACATACTTGAAAAAATTCATATTTAAAGGGTCATCAAAAGGTATATTTGGGATATATTCTCCTATACCTTTGCAACCAAGTTCTTTGTATGCTTCAAGATGAGAAGAAAAATCTGCTTCAGGGCTGTTTCTTAAAAATCTTGGGTCAAAATTACAGAAAGGTATTAACCTATCAGGATACTGTGAAGATATTTCAAGTATCTCTTCAGGTATCACCAAAGTAGTACGACACTCTGGACTTACAAGAGGCAAGATAACTGCCATATCTGTCCCTTCTGCATCCATCATTTGAATAAGTCGTTCAGGAGTCGGAAAAGCTGTACCGCTCCCTGTAAAACGCTTGAGTTTGGCATGTCTCTGTTTATGAGTATGCGTATGTATATCTATAAGCATTATGTCACCTCCATTTTGTCGCAAAATTAAAGGTTAAGTAAGCTGAGTAGCAAACTGGTTCAACGCAATATTTCCGCCAGAAATAAGTGAAACTACATTTTTACATTTTAAACCTATTTTATCTTTTAATATGGCAGCCAAAGAAACAACACCTGCTGTTTCCCCTACCATCTTATATTCATCAAAAAGAGTTTTCATAGCAAACTTTATATCATTATCGTTCACAAGAACTATATTGTCAACATACTTTTTTATTATTGAAAAATTTAGTTCTTCGGTCTTTTTTACAGCAATCCCTTCAGCAATTGTATTAAGTTTTTCAAGCTGTCTTATAACTCCTTCCTTCCATGAAACAAACATAGAAGCAGCACCTTCAGCTTGCACTCCAACAATCTTGACTGAAGGCATCATCTCCTTTATTGAAATAAGAATCCCCGAAAGAAGTCCACCACCACCTATTGGCACAACAACACAGTCCATATTAGGAACTTGTTCCACAAGTTCAAGCCCTATTGTTCCTTGTCCAGCAATAATTAGTGGGTCTGCAAAAGGGTGGATAAACGTCTGGTGTTCGCTTATTGAGTTTTCAACCGCATAACTGCAACTTTCAAGAAAAGACGCCCCTGTTACAATAACTTTTGTCAGTTGTTTCAATTTATTTATCTTATATTCAGGGGTAGTTTCGGGTACAACAATTGCTGATTTAAGTTTGTTCCAGTACGACACGTAAGCAATCCCTAAACCATGATTACCTGAAGTTGCACAAATAATGCCATTTTCTCTTTCTTTCGTTGTAAGAGATGCAATTTTATTTAATACTCCCCTTATCTTAAAAGCACCACTTACCTGCAAATTTTCCAGTTTTAGAATAATGTTTGTACCGTATTGTTTATTAACAAACTCTTTTGTTAATACAGGCGTTCTATATATTTTTTTCACAATATTGTTACGAGCTGCTCTGATATCTTTTAATGAAACCATTAATGTTCTCCTCTTCGCAAAAGTTTACCACCAAAAACATTTGTGAACTTACAGTTTGATATTGTTATCTTCCCATTAACTATCACATATTCAATACCTTCTGCCCTCTTTGTTGGGTTTTGAAAATTAGCTACGTCTTTAACTTGATTTTTATCAAATACAACTATATCAGCAAAATTGCCTTCCTTGATTTCTCCTCTTTTATAAAGTGTAAGTTTTTCAGCAGGACCTGTTGCAAACTTGTAAATAGCCTCCTGGAGGGTCAATACTTTTTCTTCTCTTACATATTTTCCCAATATTCTTGGAAAACTCCCCCACAACCTTGGATGAGGACGCCTGCATGGGATTCCATCGGTACCAACAAATCCTATCTTCTGTTTGAGTATCTTTTTTACCGATTCTTCACTTAGTAGAAGTGTTATCATTAAAATATTACATTCTTCTTCTTGAAGTAAATCAAAAAGGGTCTCAATATAATCCTTTCCATATAGGGAAGATATCTCTTGGAGATCTTTCCCTTCAAATTTTCTGTTCATAGATGTTTTTACTTGACTTATAACTATATTCTCAGGTCCGTCAGCAAGAAAATTTTCCCACCCTTCTATTCCATTTAGTATATCATAACGAGCTTTTTGTCTATCGTTTTTATCTGCAAGTCTTCTTAACATCTCTTTGCGTCCACCCTCTTGCATCCAAGGAGGGAGAAGCATTGTTGCAATTGTTGAGCAAGCTGTGTAAGGATATTGGTCAAAATTAACATCAACCCCCATATCTCTTGCTTGATATATAATTTGTAAAGCAGAGTCTGTCTTATCCCAGTTGTTCTTACCTACTGCTTTTAAGTGGGATATTTCAACTGAAACACCTGTCTCTTTACCAACAGAAATTGCTTCCCTGATAGAGTTCAGAAGGTTTTTTGATTCTCCTCTAATATGTGTTGTGTAAATACCACTATAAGAATATACTTCTGAAGCAAGTAACACAATTTCGTTAGTAGAAGCAAATATTCCCGGTGGGTATATCAGCCCAGTCGAAAACCCCCAATAACCAAGTTCCATTATTTCTCTTATGGTTCTTCTCATTGCTTTCAACTCTTTATCGTTTGCTTGTCTATCTTCAATCCCCATAATAGACGTTTTGATATTATTATGGCCTGCAAGAGGGATAAGATTGGTCAGTAGAGGTTGTTTATCAAGGTAATCAAGGTTTTCTTCCCAAGACAACGGGTTAACACCTTTAGGGCAATTACCTAAAACAGTAATAATATCTTTTTCTATACTCAATCCCTTATCAATACAGTAAGAATCAGTTGCACAATATCCGCAATTACCTATTACTTCTGATGTAATACCTTGTGTTATCTTTGCTAACATAGGTGTTTTATGCATAGAAACACGGTCGTTATGGCTATGAAAATCTATAAAACCGGGAGTTACAATTTTTCCAGTAGCATCTATCTCTTCTATACCGACCTCATCTATATTTCCAATTTTCACAATAGAATCACTATTTATACCTATATCAGCAATATGACTCTTTTCTATTCCATTAACAATCAAACCGTTTCTAATGATAATATCATACATATTTAAATTTTCCTTTTATAGGGTGGGATGTTTTTACATAAGAGAGTGGTCGGCAAAACTATAATAAGAATCATCTCCAATTATTATATGGTCAAGCACCTTTATATGAAGAACCTCACCTGCCTTTACAATCTGTTTGGTAAACGTTTTATCTTCATTACTCGGAGATGGGTCTCCCGAGGGATGGTTATGTACACAGATAATTGAAGCAGAAAAATTCTCTATAGCAACCTTAAAAACTTCTCTTATAATTGGGTAAGCTTGATTTACTGTTCCTTCTTCACTCTCTGTTACCTCAGAAATTCTATTTTTAGAATCAAGGTGTATAACTTTAAAAATCTCCCTTTTTAGGTCCCTCATTCGAGGCATTATATATTTAACAACATCTGCCGGTCTTGAAATCTTAGGTTTCTTTTCTGATAACTCTATTTCCCTAAACCGTCTTCCTATTTCAATGGCAGCTTTTATCTGACATATTTTTGCTTCTCCAAGACCTTTTATACCTTTCCATTGACTTAAACTTGTATGGCTCATATTACGAAAAGTTTTAAACTTTTGCAGAACCCTTCTTGCCAACTCTACGGCACTTTCACCTTTCACTCCAGTTCTAAGCAAAATAGCAAGTAGTTCTGTGTTAGAAAGGTTATGTTCTCCCAATTTTAAAAGTTTTTCTCTTGGTTTCTCGTCATCAGGCCAATATTTTATTGCTGAACGTTCGTTTTCCATTTTTTTTTATGCTAATAAAGCAGAAATAATCCCTACAAGAAAAATACCATCAAAAACACCTGCCCCCCCTATACTTATAACTCCGGGAAATTTCTCTATATAAGGTAAATTAAGAATATCTGCTCCTATAAGAACTCCAAGGACTCCAGATATGTATGCAACAGGTATTTTATTGTGTGGTGCTAAAAGGTAAGCCATAACAACAGCTAAAACAGGGGGCAATAAAGCCGGTATTGTAATACCTTTACCGGGAACAATTTTTGATAATTTAAAACATACAATAACAGTTATAACTGTAGAAAAAAAGAGAGGCAGTAAAGGTGCACGCGGTAAAAGATATATGCAGAGTAGAATAGGGATAATGCAACCACCTAAATTAATAGATATTGTCTGCTTTGTTACTTTAGAACCCTGAAAACCAAAATTTCCAAACATACTGAAAGGAACATTTTCGGGATAGAAAATAGTAGCTTCCCTTGTGTATATAGGAATATTTATTAAACTACCAATTAATGATAAAAAAAAGATAAGAAGAGCGGATTGTGGAGAAAGACCTAATTTACTTAAAGCGATTCTAAAAAATTCTATCTGTAAAAGGAAAAAAAAGAGAGGTAAAAGCAATATGAATATAAACATTATTGATAATGGTAAAAATATCATTTAAATACCTTTCTTCCCTCCATCTTATTTGTCTATAACACCTTCAGAAATTCCTTTATCTTTATAAACACCTGGTGGAAAAATAGCCGACATAGCTTTCTCAATCCATTCAAAAGATTGAGAAACTGACATTTTCCAGTTAGTAGGACAATTAGCAAGCACCTCTACCATTGAAAACCCTCTACCTTCTATCTGATAAGTAAATGCTTTTTTGATAGCTCTCTTTGTTTTGATAATTTCTGGGATAGAAGAGATAGTGGTTCTTTCAAGATAAGTAACTCCTTCAAGTGTTGCAAGCATTTCACAAACCTTTATAGGGTACCCGCTCGACTCTACTGTCCTACCTTTTTTTGTTGTGGTAGTTGACTGTCCGAGCAAGGTGGTAGGCGCCATTTGTCCTTTGGTCATTCCATAGACAGCATTATTTACAAAAACCACTGTAATATTCTCGCTTCGTGCAGCTGCATGTATTATCTCTGCAGTTCCAATTGCAGCAAGATCACCATCTCCTTGATAGGTGAAAACAATTCTATCAGGTAAAGACCGTTTAATACCTGTTGCAACAGCAGGGGCTCTACCGTGAGCTGCTTCTGTAACATCCATATTAAAATAATCGTAAGACAAAACAGCACAACCAACTGGGGCTATCCCGATAGTTTTTTCTCTAACTCCAAGTTCATCAATAACCTCTGCAATTATTCTTTGAATAATCCCGTGCCCACAACCAGCACAATATATTGTTGCGTTAGCTGTAAGACTTTTTGGTTTTTTGTATACTGTGTTCATATATTTACTATATTTTTTTCAGTTCTTTAAATATTTCTTCAGAAGAAGGAACTCCGCCTCCAGGCCTACCATAGAAAAAAATTCTTATATTGTTCTTGATAGCAATTTTCACATCATCCAACATTTGACCCAAATTCATCTCGACAACAAATATTTTTTTTGCCTTTTCTGCTTGCTTTGCAAGTTCTTCATACGGAAATGGCCATAAAGTAACAGGTCTAAACAGACCTGCCTTAATACCTTCCTTTCTTGCCATCCTTATAGCATCATAACATATTCTTCCACAAGTACCGAAACTGACAACAAGAAGTTTCGCATCGTCACACATATATTTATTACAAAGAACTTCTCTTGCTTCAATCCTTCTATATTTACTTGCAAGTTTCCAGTTATGGGTCTCAATAACTCCAGGCGTTAAAGAAAGAGACTTAATAGAACGAGGGTTTCTATCTTTGCAACCAGTAAGAGCCCATTTCTTTTCTGGTAGTCTTTTCTTTTTCCGCAATTTCAACTCAATAGACTCCATCAGTTGAGCAATTATTCCGTCGGCGTGTACAATCACAGGCGTCCTATATTTATCAGCTAAATCAAAAGATTTATATGTAAACTCGTATATCTCTTGCACACTCCAAGGAGCTAAAGTAATGGTTCTATAATCTCCATGCCCACCGCCTCGTGTGGATTGAAAGTAGTCTGACTGACTAGGGGTAACATCTCCTAACCCTGGACCTGCTCTATTCATATTTACTATTACAGCAGGCAACTCAGCTCCTGCAAGATAAGAGATACCTTCTTGTTTTAGAGAAATACCCGGTGAAGATGAAGATGTCATTGCTCTAATTCCAGCAACAGAAGCACCAAAAACCATATTGATAGCTGAAGTTTCACTTTCGGCTTGTATAAAAACACCACCTTCCTCAGGCATCCTTTCACTCATATATTCAGGGTACCTATTCTGAGGAGTTATAGGGTACCCTGCATAAAACCGACACCCCGCTGCAAGAGCTCCTTCTGCTGATGCTTCACATCCGTTTAATAAGACTTTTTTCATTTATTTTCTCTGCCACAAACCCTGTTCTGTTTGTATCCAAGTAGATTTAGGGGAATTTCTCTGTACTACTTTAGCAAATATTTGTTTAAACTTCTCTCTTTCACTTGGAGCAACATTGTTAATTTTTAATAGTTCATTCATCATAACCCTTCTTTCTCTATTCTCGTTAGATATAATCTGTCTAACTTCTTTTGCAATAGAAACATCAGAAGGGGTTTCTCTCAACTCGACTTCAAAACTGTTTTTTTCTCCAACAAACCCTTCCTTTTTGAAATCATTAAGTTTTACCCACCAACTATCCATCTTTCTTTTTGCTTCTCTGATAACTGGAGAACTTGTCTTTATATCTGATTTCACCTCAACAGCTTCTTGAGCATAAAGGTTTTTTGCAAAAAAGTGTGGCAGAAAACTGCTCGGTAAATCCTGAGGTGGAGCAAGCAAATCTTCCGCTGCTTGCTCTATCTTTTTCTCAGGAAAAGTTACGTTTACGTTGAGAACAACACAACCTACAACCGAAAAAATTATACACAGACAACATAGAAGTAATTTTCTCATTTTCGCCTCCTTTAAAGTAAGCAGTTCTACCTTCTCCAACACATTCTGCTTGTCTTACGAGGAATACCTTCTTATTTCAAGTACCCCCGAGGGAATTGTTGTAGTCTTAGAACCCCACTCCTTCTCTACGACGGAATAGGGAATTTCCCTTTTATCTACACATTAAACGATGTTCATTAAAAACTTTATAGGGAATCTTCTTATTTAGCAAATTCTGTCTCTCTCATTTCTCTTATGACTGTTACCTTAACCTGCCCAATATATTCCATAGAATCTTCAATGTTTTTAGCTATTTCTCTGACAAGGGTTTTAGCTTCATCATCAGATATTTTATCTGGTTTAACAATAACCCTAATTTCTCTTCCAGCTGAAACAGCAAAAGCATCTTCAACACCTTTAAACGAATAGGCTATCTTTTCGAGATCTTCTATCCTTCTAATATATTTTTCAAGAGTATCCCTTCTGGCACCAGGTCTTGTAGCAGATATTGCGTCTGCTATCTGTGCAAGAACAGTATACGGAGTAGCTATATCTACATCTTTGTGATGAGAAAGAGCTACATCTATAACTACCTCAGGTTCTCCGTATTTTCTTAGCAGTTCTGCTCCTATTTCAGGATGAGCGCCTTCAACCTCTTGGTCTATTGCTTTACCGATATCGTGCAATAAAGCAACCCTTTTTGCAAGTTTAACATTAAGTCCAAGTTCTGCGGCTATCATACCAGCAAAATAAGCACTCTCTTTGGTATGCTGTAAAGCATTCTGCCCAAAACTTGTTCTATATTTAAGTTTACCCACAAGTTTAACAAGTTCAGGATGAATATTCTCCACCCCAACCTCAAATACGGTATTTTTCCCTTCTTCAATTATCTCTTCATCAAGTTTATCTTTGACTTTTTCTACAACTTCTTCTATCCTCCCGGGATGTATTCTACCGTCAGCTATAAGTTTTTCTAAGGTTAGTCTTGCTATCTCTCTTCGGTAAAGACTGAAAGAAGATAATGTGACCGCCTCAGGTGTATCATCAACAATCAAATCAACCCCTGTAGCTTTTTCAAACGCTTTTATATTTCTTCCTTCCCTACCAATAATACGCCCTTTAATTTCATCGTTAGGTAAACTTAATACAGACACAACGTTTTCAGAAACCTCGTCAGCTGCCAACCTTTGCATAGCGGTAAGAACTATTTCTCTTGCTCTATCATCCGCCTGCTTAATTGTCTCTTCTTCAAGTTTTTTGTAGACAAACACAAACTCTTTCTTAGCATCATCTTCCATTGCTTTCAACAATTGATTTTTTGCTTCTTCTATAGACAATCCAGCTGCCTGAGCAAGCCTTCTCTTTACATCTTCAATTAAGCCAGAATATTCTGTTTCTTTATTTTTTAAATCATCATACCGTGTATCTATATTCTTCTCTTTTACTGTTATTTCTGACTCTTTTTTATCAAGAATTTCTGATTTTCTTTCTATGTTAAGTTCTCTCTGCTGTATCCTTTTCTCTTGAAACTGGAGTTCTTTTCTCTTATTTCTACTTTCTCTTTCAAACTCGTTTCTCATCCTATAAAGAGCTTCTTTTGCTTCAATATCTGCTTCTCTTTTCTTTTCCAGAATAGTCTTTTCTGCTTCTTGAATAATCTCTTTAGCTCGTTTTTCCGCTGACTTAAAGGTTTTTTCTCCAATAAGTTTTTTTAAAAGATATCCAAAGAATATAAAAAGAATACTCAAAGGAATGAGTATCAATGGATTCATACTATATGTTCACCTCCCTCAAAAATGAGAGAGAAATCAACCGGTACGCCTGTAGGAAAGGAATTTAAACAAAATAAATAGGTTCAAAAAAATAGGTATATTTTTTATAATATTTATTAGTTTTTGTATCACTTTTATATCCTCACCAGTTTTACAGAATGCATTACCGGAAATTCCTCTATCTTCTTAACTACTGTTTGGTCTATACCCTGGTCTAAGTTTAATACTGTGATAGCTGGAGAGCCTTTCTTTTTTCTTCCCAGAGTCATAGATGCTATATTAACATTATTCTCTCCAAGGATGGTTCCAATATATCCCATTATTCCTGGTTTATCTTCATTATGGCATACTAAAAGATATCCCTCAGGGACAGCCTCTACTTCAAAACCATCAATTTTAACAATTCTTGGGTCACTACCTTTAATTATTGTACCCGCAACAGATATTTTTTGGCAATTGCAAACCTCTACCGTTATTAGATTAGTAAATTCTCCTTCAGTTTCCAACCTCACTTCTTCAAGTTCTATACCCTTCTCTTTAAGAATCAATGAAGCGTTCACTTGATTAATAGATATGGTGTTTCCTAACAACCCTACAATAATATTTGCCCTCAAAAGGGAAAGGTTATAGTTTATTAGGTCACCGCTATAAGTTATTGTTACTTTATCAAAAGCCCCTTCAGACAACTGCCTAATAAATATTCCTATTTTCAAGCCGAGTTCAAGATAAGGGTTAAGTTTTGCCAAAGATTTTTCGTCAAGGTAAGGAAGGTTTACAGCATTTAATACTACCTTTTTTACCAATGCTTCCACCACCTGCCTTGCAAGCTGCTGAGCTACATTTATCTGAGCTTCTTTTGTTGAAGCAGCAAGATGTGGTGTTACGATTACTTCTGGTAAAGATAACAGAGGACAATCGGCAGGAGGTTCTTTTTCAAAAACATCTATAGCTGCACCTTTAACCTTGCCTTCCAAAATTTTTTCATATAGGGCTTCTTCATCAATAATTCCTCCACGAGCACAATTGATAATCATAACACCATCTTTCATCATATCTAATTCTTTCTCTCCGATAAAATGTGAAGTAGATTCGTTTAAAGGAATATGAAAAGTGATGAAATCAGACTCTCTAAAAAGGCCGGGTAGATTAAGCAAGGTTATATTTTTTTCGATATTTGTTGTGATATTATCAACCATAGTATCATATCCAACTACTCTCATACCAAATCCTTTTGCAATAGAAGCAACTCTCCTGCCAATCCTGCCTAACCCCACAATACCGAGAGTTTTATTGTAAAGTTCGTGTCCCATAAACTTTTTCTTCTCCCATTTACCATTTTTCAGAGAAGAGTTAGCCTCTGGGATATTTCTTGCAAGAGATAACATCATAGCAATAGTATGCTCTGCTGCAGAAACTGTGTTACCTTCGGGAGCGTTCATCACTATTATGCCTGCGTGAGTAGCTGCGTCTAAATCTACATTGTCAAGCCCAACACCAGCTCGTCCAATAACCTTTAGGTTCTCAGCTCTATCTATAACTTTTCTGGTAACATTAGTTCCACTTCTTACTATCACAACATCATAAGGAGCAACAATCTCAGATAGCATATCTGGAGAAAGTTTTCCTTTTTCATCAACCTCGAAACCGGCTTGTTTAAAGAGTTCTACCCCCTCTTTTTCAAGAGGGTCTGTTATCAATACCCTAATATTTTTCATTATGTTGTCCTGTAACTCATAAAAATTTACAAACCTATTGGTAAAATAACCAAAATTATGTACTAAAATATTATTACAAAAAGCAAGAAGTGTCAAATTATATTATTTGAAAAATATAACATATAGACAGGTTTGTTAAATGATATAAAAACTTCTTAAAAAATTAATACTTTATGAAGCCTTTCATATCACCTTCAACAAATGATTTGAGCTTCTCACACTTGTGAGAGCATTTAAGTTTCTGGATAGCTTTTGATTCTATCTGCCTTATTCTTTCCCTTGTAAGTTGAAAACAGTTCCCAACCTCTTCGAGAGTTCGCGGATACCCTTCTTCTCCTAACCCAAACCGTAACCTAATTATTGCTGTTTCTCTGTCATCTAGAATACATAAAACCTTCTCTATCTCTTCTCTTAGTAAAGAATGTTTTGCATGTTTTAACGGGTCAGAATTTTCTGTATCTTCTATAAAATCTCCAACAGTCGTTTTATCTCCCTCTCCAACAGGCATATCAATAGAAATAGGGTCTGGCCTCATTGATTTTATAATATCTCTAATTTTTTTAACAGACATATCCATTCTTTTAGCTATTTCTGCTTCTGTCGGTTGTTCAAATTCACTACCTTGAGAGATTGTTGCCTCTATCTTTTTAACTTTATTGATTTTTTCAATCATATGAACAGGAATACGAATAGTAGCAGAATGGTCTGCAATCGCCCTTGTTATTGCTTGTCTTATCCACCAAGTAGCATAAGTGCTAAACTTAAAACCTGTTCTATATTTAAATTTTTCAACAGCTTTCATTAAACCAATATTTCCCTCTTGTATAAGGTCAAGTATAGAAAGTTTTGGGTTACTATATCTTTTTGCAATATTTATCACCAATCTTAGGTTAGAATTTATAAGCCTTTCTCTTAACTCATATAGTTCCATCTCATATTTTGCATACTGTTGTGGTGTAAGTTTCTTTTTAGCCTCTTTCTGGTTAAGTTTCTTTTTAGCTTCCTCTATACCTTTAGCCAACATAATCTCTTCTTTATGGTTCAATAGTGTATAAGCCCCAGCACCTTTAAGATACGACCTTAAAGGATTTTTAAACTCATCTTCTACTTTTTTATTCTTTGCAATAGGGAACGCTTCTTCATCAATATCTATATCCCAAGTTTCCAGTTCGTCAAAAAGTTCGTTTATTTCATCTTGGTCGGTCAGATCCATAGGAAGAATATCGTTAATATCTTCCCAAGAAAGACGTTTCTTTCGCCTTCCCATTTTTACAATCTCATTGATTTTTTGCGCCTTTTCATTTTTAGAAAGAACTTCGCTCTTTTTTTTCCTACCCATTTTTCACATTCTCCTTTTGCAATTCAAAAAGCAATGTTTGTAAAACTTCAAGCTCTTTATTATAATTAAGCCCGTTATCTTTCTTAGTATTCATTTCTTTTTTTACTTTTTCAAGTTTTTCCCATAAACAAATCTTATGTATCTTTTTGAGACAATCCAAAAAAATAACCTGTTTTTTTTCTTCTTCAAAACAACTCACATCTTTTAAAGCTCGTTGTGTAATCCAACTACTCATATTGTCTAATTCTGCAGTATCTGTTACACCAATTATAAGGTTTGAAGGTGTAAGTTGTAAATTGTTCTTTAAAAGTTCCTTGGAAGTCTGTTTTATTACACTTATCCTTGGTGTCATCTCGCCGTTCCATTCTAAAAGTTTTTCCCAATATTGTTGGTCTGAGAAGAGAATCTCTACAATAAGGTTTTCAGTATAATCTATTGTGGAAAGTTTGTTATCAGATTTATTTAACTCAGTATCATCCTCTCTCTTCTCTTCTACGCTAATACTTTGCACCAATATTTCTTCTTTAATATTCAGTTTTTTTGCAAGAATCTTTCTATATTCTGATTTTTCAATCGCATCAGGCAAAAATTCTATATATTTCATAACCTCTTTAGCAACCAAAGATTTTCCTTTTGGAGTTTCTATTCCATGCTGTTGAGAATAAATATCAAACGAAAAATCTAAAAAATTCTTAGATTTATTAATAAGTTCAATAAAAGGGTTTATCCCGTAATCATCTATAAACCTGTCAGGGTCAAAACCAGTAGGTAATACACAAAGTTTTGTATTGCACCCTTTTTTTAAAACAGTTTCAAGATTTCTTAAAGATGCTCTTACGCCAGCTTGATCAGAATCGAACATCAGAAGAACATTGTTTGAATATCTTCTGAAGAAGTTAATTTGGGTTGATGTTAAAGAGGTTCCCATAGGTGCTACTACATTTTTAATTCCGTTCAAATACAATTTGATAACATCAAAGTACCCTTCTACAAGAATCACAAAATCTTTTTCTTTTATAGGTACTGATGCCCAATTAAGCCCGTAAAGGATTTTCCCTTTATAAAACACCTGATTTTCGCTTGTATTAAGATATTTAGGCATCTGTTGCTCATCAAGAGCTCTGCCACCAAAACCTAAAATTCTTCCCCGCCAATCAAAAATAGGAAACATAACTCTATTCCTAAAAACATCTGCCTTCCCATCATCTTTAACCAATCCTGCCTTAATAAAATCTTTTATTTGTAGTTTGTTCTTGTGAATCTCTTTGACTAAAAGGTCTGTTGAATAAGAAGCATACCCTATTTGAAAAAATTTGATATCAGGTTCTTTGAGACCTCGAGCTGCTAAATATTCAAAAGCTCTTTTATCAGTTTGAGAAAATAGAAGGTTGGTATAAATTTGAGAAGCAAATTTGTTGGCATTATAAATTTTATTAGCTTCCTCAGAATCTTTATGTGAATATCTTCCAAGAGAAATGGAGACTCCTGCTTTTTCTGATGCAAGAGCAACAGCTTGTGGGAAGGGTAGGTTTTCAATACTCATTAAAAATTTTATAGCGTTGCCACCTACCCCGCAACCAAAACAATGGAATATCTGTTTTTCAGGATTGACAACAAAAGACGGTGTTTTTTCTTCGTGGAAAGGACATAATGCTTTAAAATTCTTTCCTGCTCTTTGTAATGTCAAATATTCTGAAACGACTTTGACAATATCAAGATTATCGGTTATCTTATTGAGGGAATTGACCGAGATGGTCTCTTTCATAATATAATAAAGCCTCCGGAATTATTCTTTTTTGTGATACTTTGTTATACCCGCAAGACTTAAATTTGTCAATATATGTATGTTTGTTACCAAAATGTATGATTATTTTGGTGTTAAATTTAGATACAGTCAAACTTGACGTTTTATTTGGAGAATATTAAAATATATTTATGTTTAAAATCATAAATAGTATATTGATGGTCATATTTATTTTTTTTGTAGGATACCTGTTTGGTGTAAAAGAAGTGAGGTTTTATGAAATTATTTCCTCTTCTATGGAACCAACCTTAAATGTTAATGACAAGGTAGTAACAGTTAAAAAAACTTCTCTTCCAAGAAAAACTATTGTAATGCTAAAGGATCCACAAATAAGCGATGAAATACTTGCAAAACGAATAATAGGACTACCGGGTGAGGTTGTAGATATTAAAAACGGTAAAGTGTATATTAACGGAACTCTCCTAAATGAACCTTATATAAAAGAACCTCCTACATATACAAATAAATGGGAAATACCACCCAACTCTTATTTTTTACTTGGAGATAATAGAAACCTAAGTGAAGATAGCAGTGTGTGGGGCCCTATTAGCGAAGAATTAATAATAAGCAAAACCATCTTAAAATACTGGCCTTTTAATGAATTTAAGATGGTCTTAAATATTCGTTAAACCCTCTCTGTAAACCCCTGAGGATTTATTCCTACTATTATTTTTATCCTTGCCTTTGTCTTTTCTTTCAGTAAAAAAACAAAAGCGTAAAGCAAAAGCCCCTCCACCTACGCTACAGTACAAACTTCGGAGGATACCCCCCCAAGGGACCTTTTTCTGAGAAACTATTAAATATACCCATAAAGCCATATTTACAGATACACAGAAAACTGTATAACAAATAGTTTAATATAAGAATTATTTACTACCTTATCCAAGACATTACACTTGTTACTTAAACTATACGTTTACCAAGAAGTTTACTCAAATTAGGGTCTGCTGGATTTATATTCAACTCATGGAAGGTGTATGATGCATCTAATAAATTAAACAAACTATCTGCAGGACCTTGCCTCAGAATTCTTGGAGGATATTTATCATCTCCCCTCATTACTCTAACTCTCACATAAGGAGGTTTGGGTAATTCTACCAAACCAAAAGTCTCTTTCTGAGCCCTTTCTATTGCCCGTTTAGCTCCTTCTTTTATTAGCCGTCTTGCTTCAATAGGGTGTAAATGTATTGCAGATTTATTGTGTTCTCTGTAAACTTCCCGTGGCAGGTGGTTACCAGATGTTGTCTGAGTACCTTTTTTTACAGCAACTGTTTCTATACCTGGTATAAAAGATTCTGCTTCATCACAGAATGCCTTACAACCAGTTCCAAATATAGAACGTACACCCAGTTCAGTTGCAAGCATCGCAAAACTACCAAATTCTCCCACAGGAATACCGTTTATCGACTGTTCAACTACACCCATATTACCTGTATGAGTTAGATGCCCTCCAATTGTGCCTGCCATCGGGTGTTGCCCTATCCAAGCAATAAAATCAAACTTTCTGTCTGTCAAAGAAAAAGCCTCCCGACCTGAGCTCCAATTTTTTGCATATTCAGCTTTTTTATGGAGTATCGACTGGTTTATAGCACCACCACCATGTCCATCAGCAACCAATATCTCTGTTGCGCCTCCCTCTAAAAAACCTTCTATAGCAGAGTTAATCTCCATAGTCAGAAGTTCTGTTGCTTGTGAATAGAAACGACCTTCTTCAAAACACCAATTCTTTGAATCCAAAACTCCTGCCACTCCCTCTAAATCTGTCATTATATATATCTTCATTTATTACCCCCATTTTGTATTGTAAAGGTTCATAGTTAAAAATTCTACCACAGGTAACAGAAAAATCAAAGAAATATTGAGATATAAAATAAATGATAAACTTCTTGACAAAAAGAGGTATTTATAAGAATATATAATAACAAGGTCTGTCCTTGGATGAACGCTGTTCAGTTTACAATAGAATGGGAATGAGTTCTTATGTTGATATAAACGCAAGGCTTAATTACCAATATTACCAAAGGACTACAGAGCTCACCAAAAATCCCACTAAAACAAAAGTAAAGCCATAGAACTACTGGTGGTCTTGCAGAGGTTTGAAAATGAAAATAAATAGAAATATTTTTAGAGAGTACGACATAAGAGGTATTTATGAAGACGACCTAAAAGGAGATTTTCCTTACTACCTTGGGTATGCTTTCGGTAAACACGCTCACAAAATAGGGAAAAATAGAATATGTGTTGGTGGTGATAATAGAATTTCTACTCAGTATCTTAAAGAACAACTCATAAAAGGACTTTATGATACTGGCTGTACGGTTATGGATATTGGAATAGCTCCTACCCCTATGTTATATTTTGCTGTCCACAAAGAAAATATGGATGGAGGTATAATGGTTACAGCAAGCCACAACCCTCCTGAATATAATGGTTTTAAGATGGTTTTAGATAAAAAAAGTCTATATGGAGCACAGATACAACAGATTGCTGACAGTATGGAGATAGGCGTTTTTAGTAAAAAGAACGGTAGTATAGAGCAGAAAAACATACTTTCAGATTATATCTCTTTTATAGCAAACAGTTTTAACTTCAAAAAAAAGTTCCGTATAGGTGTAGATACAGGCAACGGAACTCTTGGACCTGTTCTAATTCAAATTCTTGAAAAATTTAACTTTGAAGTTTTTCCTTTATATATAGATAGCGACCCTACCTTTCCTAATCATCCACCCGACCCTTTGGTAGCAGATAACCTTAAAGATTTAAGAAAAGTTGTGTTGGATAACAAACTTGATGCTGGATTTGCTTATGACGGAGATGGAGATAGACTTGGAGTTATTGATGATAAAGGAGAAATTCTGTGGGGAGATCAGTTAATGATACTTTACTCAAGAGATATTCTGTCACGGATACCTAATGCTTCAATTGTTTTTGATGTTAAATGCACAAAATCTCTTGAAGAAGAGATAAGAAAAGCGGGCGGTAATCCTATTATGTGGAAGACAGGTCATTCTCTGATAGAAAGTAAGATGGCTGAGGAAAAAGCGCCCCTTGCTGGAGAATTGTCTGGCCATTTATATTTTTCTGACGAATATTATGGGTATGATGATGCTGTTTATGCGACAATGAGGTTGTTAAGAATAATGGATAATGTGTCAGATAAATTGAGTGATTTATTTAAAGGAGTAAAACAATATTGTTCTACTCCTGAGATAAGGATAGATGTTCCTGATGATAAAAAGTTTGCAGTAGTAGAAAAAGTGAAGGAGTTTTTTGAATCTCATTACAAGACTTCTGACTTGGACGGGGTTAAGGTCTACTTTAACGATGGTTGGGCTCTTGCAAGAGCGTCTAATACCCAACCAGCGATAGTTGTTAGGGTAGAAGCGGAAACGGACGATTCTCTTAAAAATATACAAAAGGTGGTTCTTTCTAAAATCTCTAAAATGCTTGAATCAAAAAATTAAACAGATATTGGTAAAAGAACTATCTTTAATATTTCTCTTTTTGATTAAAGTTAAAATGTTTTTCACAAAAAAAGGGGGGGGTGAACAACAATGAAATGTCCGTTAAGGTTGAAGACCCAGAAACGGCCGCTTGGGGAAGCGGCTTTTGGAGTTCCTGAACAGGTAGAAGATTTTGACAACTGTATATTAACAGATTGTGCTTGGTGGGATGAGAAGAGGGAAAAATGTATCATTTGCAGGTTGGGAGAACTTATAGATAAATACCAAACAACAACCTTAATCCCTCAATAGGTACGTAAAATTTGCAAAATATGGATAGGTGCTAATGTAAGATTTAAAAATTAGCGAAAAAGGGGTTTTGTTTTTTAAAAAAATATAATATGCGAGATATGGTTCGCATTAAAAGTTGTAAACAATAAGGAGGGTATTAAGTGAAACTTGGTATGGTAACTTATCAACTTGGGATAGATTGGGATATAGATACATTGATAAACAAATGTCATACTTTCGGTTTTGAAGGGGTAGAACTTAGAACAGGACATCAACATAGGGTAGAACCTTCGCTATCTAATCAAAAAAGAACTGAGGTGAAAAGTAAATTTGCTGATTCATCTGTTAAACTTGTGTGCCTTGGCAGTATCTGTGAATACCATAGCCCCGACCCTATTGTGTTGAAACAAAATATAGAAACAACCAAAGAATTTGTTCTTCTGGCAAAAGATGTTGGAGCCGAAGGAGTTAAGGTAAGACCAAACGCCTTACCTGTTGATGTTCCAAAAGAAAAAACAATTCACCAAATAGGGCTTGCTTTAAGAGAGGTTGCTTCGTTTGCTTCTGACTATAAAGTAAAAATACGGCTTGAAGTACATGGACAAGAATCTTCCTACCCTGTACATATAAAAGAGATGGTGGATATAGCAGACCATACCAATCTTTTTGTGTGCTGGAACTCTAACCCAAAAGATATGGATGAAACAGGGACAATAGATAAGAATTTTAAGATGTTGCAAGATAAGATAGAAATATGTCATATACATGAATTGAGTAGCGAAGAATATCCGTATCTTTCTCTCTTTTCTTTGCTACATAAATCTAAGTTTGACGGGTTTTGTCTGGCGGAAGTACCTGCAAGCAAAGAACCTGAACGGTATATGCAAAACTATAAAGCATTGTTCAACGCACTAAATACTATAGTTGAAAATTAACAAAAATAAGGAGAACGATAATGAAAAAGTTTCTATTGTTGATGGTAATGATGTCTGTATTGATTTCTTGTTCTAAAGCGGAGGTTTCTCAAGCACCTGATTTTTCTCTTAAAACTATAGAAAATAAAACAGTTAAATTGTCTGACTATAAAAAGAAGATTGTGATTATAAATTTTTGGGCAACATGGTGCCCTCCTTGCAGAGCTGAGTTACCAGATTTTGTGAAATTTTATGATGAATATAACTCCAAAGGGGTAGAGATAATTGGCATTGCTGTAAACAGTAGAAATGCAGACATAAAATCTGTGATAGAACAATATAAGATAAAATACCCTATATGTATTAGTGATAAAAAAGTTGAAGCTGAATATGGAGGAATAAGAGGGGTTCCTACAACTTTTATTATAGATAAAACAGGTAAGATAGTTTTAAACAGAGTTGGAATGATAAAAGAGAAAGAACTTGTTGATATTGTAAGAAGGCTATTGTTATGAACAGAGAACAGGTAATAGAGGTTCTACTTACTAAAACTAACCTGCCAAAAGAACAATTAAATGTTGTTGTTGAAGAGAAAGAGAAGACAGGTGCTCCTTTTGGGTATTTGTTGATAAAGTTTGGTCTTCTATCTTTTGAACAATGGTATAGTTTTGCTCTAAAAGAATTAAAACTGGCGTCTATAAACCTTTCTCAAATAGATATTGATAGAAATGTTGCAACTTTGCTTCCCGAGTTTACCTGTAAAAAATATAGAGTTATACCTGTATATAGAGGGGGTAACAAACTTATTTGCGGTATGGTAGACCCGTCGGATGATGATGTCGTTAGAGAATTGGAAAAGATAACATCTCTTCAGATAGAACCTCGATTAGCTAATGAGAAAGATATTAAAGAAACTATTGAGAAATATTTTTCTCACGGTCATTTAGATGTGCTTGTACCTTCTGTGCAGAAAGGTAAACACGCTCAAGTGTTAAAACCTTCCGGAGTAATAGAAATAAGCGATTCTTCGGCAGTGCAGGCCGTTGAAGATATTATATCAAAAGGCGTGGAGTTAAAGGCAACAGATATACATATTGAAATAGAAGAAGATGGAGTGAAACTAAGGTATAGAATAAATGGTCTATTATATAAATTTCCTCCACCTCCTCTTGAGTTATATACCTCTATTATATCTCATATCAAGGTTCTTTCGTTGTTAGATATCGCTGAAAAACGTATTCCTCAAGATGGTTATTTTAAAATCAAACTTCCTGGCGGTAGAGATGTTGATTTACGTGTCTCAAGCTACCCAACTATATTTGGAGAGATGATAGCTATGAGAGTTCTTGATAAGAGGAATATTGTTTCAGGGTTGGAACGACTTGGTTTTTTACCTCAAACCTTGCATAGATGGAGAATTCTTCTTGATGAACCTTACGGAATACTTCTTGTTACTGGCCCTACAGGTAGCGGAAAAACAACTGTTCTATACTCTTCCTTAAATGAGTTAGATAGCGAACGGAAAAAAATTATGACGGTAGAAGACCCAGTTGAATACCATTTAGCCAATGTTGACCAGACACAAATTTCTCCAAAAGCAGGTCTAACTTTTCAAGTAGCTTTAAGATCTATTTTAAGGCAGGACCCAGACGTTGTTATGGTTGGGGAGATAAGAGACCTTGAAACTGCAGAAATTGCGTTTAGAGCAGCCCAAACAGGACAACTTGTGTTTTCTACTTTACATACCAATACTGCCCCTGGTGCAGTTATTAGACTTGTTGATATGGGTGTTGAACCTTATTTAATATCTTCATCTTTGGCAGGTGTGCTAAATCAGCGACTTGTCAGAAGTATATGTACAAATTGTAAAGAAGAATATACCCCCTCACAAGAAGAAGTAAAAGAGGTTGGCATATCTTTAGAGCATATTGCCTCCAAATTTTATAGAGGTAAAGGGTGTCATTTGTGTAATGGTACTGGATTTGGGAGCAGGACAGGAATTTTTGAGTTGATGGTTGTTAATGAAGAGATTCGAAGAAATATTATGAAAAACCCTGAAATAAATATTCTTAATGAACTTGCCAAGTCAGCAGGAATGAAAACCCTTAGGGAAGATGGTATTGTTAAAGTGCTTGAAGGTAAAACGACTGTTTCAGAAATATTATATTCAACTAAAAAAGAGAACAACTAAATTAAGGATAAAAGAGAAGGTTGCCACGTCACAAACAATCCCTCGGGGGTTCTCGGGACAAGGCGTTGCTCGCAACGAGAAAAACGTCGGATAAAAGAAGAAAGTATAGAGGGAACAAAAGCGTCGCATAACCAAAGTTAACAAAAACAACATAGGAAGATAGGAGGAGAAAAATGGTTCAACTGAGTGAAAGAATGCTTAATGATATAGATAAGGCAAAAGAACACTTTTCAGAATTACTAAAAGAACAATTGTTAAGAATTGAAAATATGAAACAATCAGAAGGTTGGATAGACTACTCAAAAGAAACACCTTTAAAGATAGGTGTTGTTGGAGGCGATGGAATAGGTCCTTATATATGCCAACAATCTAAGGAAGTACTTTCTTTTCTTTTAAAAGAAGAAATCTCCTCTGGCAAGATTGTAGTTATAGATATAGAAGGGCTTACTATAGAAAATAGAGTGAAAGCAAATGCAGCAATACCAGAAGAGATTCTTGCTGAAATAAAAGAATGTCATTTAATATTAAAAGGACCTACAACAACCCCTAAAAAAGGAGACCCGTGGCCAAATATTGAAAGTGCAAATGTTGCTATGCGTCGAGAGTTAGACCTTTTTGCAAATGTTCGTCCTGTTAAAGTGCCAGCAAAAAATATAGACTGGATGTTTTATAGAGAAAATACTGAAGGGGCTTATGTATTGGGTAGTAAAGGGGTAGATATAGGGGAAGATCTTTCTATAGATTTTGCTGTGACTACTAACCAGGGCTCAGAAAGAATTATTAGACTTGCTTTTGAGTATGCCAGAAAGAACAAGATAAACAAAGTAACTGTTGTTACAAAAGCAAATGTAATTAAAAAAACGGATGGGCGGTTCTTAAATGTTGCAGAATTAATATCAGAAGAATACCCTGAAATAACTTGGGACGATTGGTTTATAGATATTATGACTGCCAAATTGATTGATTCTGCAAGAGCAAGCGAATTTAAGGTGCTTGTTATGCCAAATCTTTATGGAGATATACTTACAGATGAAGCAGCCCAAATACAAGGGGGCGTAGGAACCGCAGGGAGTGCCAATATAGGTATGAGGTATGCTATGTTTGAAGCAATCCACGGTAGTGCTCCTCGTATGGTTGAAGAAGGAAGAGCAAAATATGCTGACCCTTCAAGTATGATAAAAGCGACGGCTATGTTGCTTAACCATGCAGGATATGAAAAGAAAGCAGACCAACTGGAAAAAGCTTTGGAGATATGTTTGCAGTATGAAAAAAAGATACAAATCACAGGACGGTCTAACGGAGCGACAGGTGAAGAGTTTGCACAATATATAATGGAAACTATAACAGACCCACTTTTAGAAGAGAAATGGGAGGGTTTTCAGAACAAATAATTTGAAAGGGAGTTGAAATGGGATTGACTGTTACTGAAAAGATTATAAATCAACATTTAGTTGAAGGCACGCCTATAAAAGGAGAAGAAGTAGGCATAAGAATAGATCAGACTTTAACACAGGATGCTACTGGTACAATGTCGTATTTGCAGTTTGAAGCTATGAAAATTCCTAAAGTTAAGACAGAGTTATCTGTTAGTTATGTTGACCATAATACTGTTCAGATAGGTTTTGAAAATGCGGATGACCATAAGTATTTACAAAGTGTTGCTGCAAAATACGGAATAATCTACTCAAGAGCTGGTAATGGTATCTGCCATCAGATTCACTTGGAAAGGTTTGGTAAACCAGGTAAAACTCTGCTCGGTTCAGATTCTCACACTCCAACTGGAGGTGGGCTGGGGATGTTGGCTATTGGAGCAGGTGGGCTTGATGTTGCAGTAGCAATGGCTGGTGGTCCTTTTTATCTTACTTACCCTAAAATAATAAAAATAACCCTAACTGGTAGATTAAAGAAATGGGTTTCTGCGAAAGATATTATCCTCAAAGTACTGGAAATATTTGATACAAAAGGTAATGTGGGAAGCGTATTTGAATACTCAGGAGATGGACTGGCAACTCTGTCTGTCCCTGAAAGAGCAACCATAACCAATATGGGAGCAGAATGTGGTGTTACCACTTCTCTATTTCCAAGTGATGAACAAACAAGATTATTTCTCAAATCACAAAACCGAGAGGGCGACTGGGTTTCATTGGTAGCCGATAAAAACGCCCAATATGATAATGAAATAGAGATAAATCTTAGCAAATTAGAACCTCTACTTGCAGCTCCACATAGCCCTGGTAATATAAAAAAGGTCTCAGAAGTTGCAGGATTAAAGGTTGACCAGGTATGTATAGGGAGTTGTACAAACTCTTCATATAAAGATATGATGGTTGTTGCTAATATACTTGAAGGCAAAACAGTTTATCCATCAGTAAGTTTTGTTGTAGCGCCTGGCTCAAAACAGGTGTTAGAAAACCTTGCTAAAGATGGTGGGCTTGCAAAACTTTTGTCCACTGGAGCAAGAATTGCTGAAACAGCGTGCGGGTTTTGTATAGGCAACAGCCAATCTCCTGGCTCTAATAGTGTTTCCTTAAGAACCAGCAACAGAAATTTTTTAGGTCGTTCTGGCACAAAAGATGCTAACGTGTACCTTGTAAGCCCTGAAACCGCAGCGGCTGCAGTAATAACAGGGGAAATAACAGAACCTTCAAGATTAGAATCGTTAGGTATAAAATACCCCAATATAGATATGCCACAAGAAATGCTGATAAACGATGGTATGTTCATTTTTCCAGAGGAAAAGACAAATGAAGAGATTTATCGTGGTCCTAATATAGCAGAACTGCCTCAAAGTGTCCCTTTACCTGATGTTATAGAAGGAAAAGTTACAATAAAAGTAGGGGATAACATTACAACCGACCATATTATTCCTGCAGGCGCAAGAATGAAGTACCGTTCTAATGTTCCGAAATATTCGGAGTTTCTTTTTGAGGTTGTTGACTCTGAGTTTTATAATAGGGCAAGGAGTATTCAAGAGTCAGGTAAACAAAATATAATAGTAGCTGGACTTAGTTATGGTCAAGGTTCCTCGAGAGAACATGCGGCATTATGTCCAATGTATATGGGGGTTAAGGTGGTTATTGCAAAATCGATAGAGAGGATACATCAGGATAACCTTGTCAATTTTGGTATTTTACCTTTATATTTTGTAGATGAAAAAGATTATAATTTAATTACTGAGTTAGACCAACTGGAAATAACAGGTCTATATACGTTCCTTAGCGAAGGAACTTCCGTTGTTGTTAAAAATATTACTGCTGGCACAGAATTTGTAACAGAATATAAGCTTTCAAAAAGACAAAAGACGATTTTATTGGCAGGGGGAACGCTTGCCTATATGGGGGAAAAAAGTATGTAGTGTCTACTCACTCTGGTACTACGGCGCATACACCTTCTACGTAACAATCGGGCACTCTGAGAACTTACCCTTCTGCACAAAGAGCGTCTCCGAAGGGTTCAACAGGCTCAGAGTAGGGGAACAAAAGGCTTGAACCTTTTGTTAACAGCCCGATTCTT
>JALNXB010000030.1 GCA_023230585.1 bacterium | reverse complement strand
TTAACACAGATTAGTTATTCAGGTAGGTATGGACAAATTCTTACTGAGATTACCAAATCTCAAAGAGAAATTCTGGAAAGTTTGAAGATATCTGTTTCTACATAGTTATAATTTTTGCGGGAATTTAGGTGTTAACAAAAGGTTCAAGCCTTTTGCTCTTCTACTTGAGCCTGTTAAGCCCTTCGGAGATGTCTTCTATGCAGAAGAGTGAGTTCTCAGAGTGCCCGATTGTTGGGTAGAAGGTGTATGCGCCGTAGTACCAGAGTGAGTAGACACCACATACTTTTTTCCTTAAAGAAAAAAACTATAACAGATACAATATTTTCTGTTTTTTTTGTTTTTAAAATAAAAGACTTATAATATAACCATAATAAAAATTATTGTTAGTAAGCCGGCACAAAAGTGTTAAACCTAAATAGGAGAGTATTATATGAAGTTTAATAAAAAAATCTATAAAGTATGTTTACTTATCTTTTTACTTGTAGCATCTTTTTCTTTTCCTGCCAATAATAAAAATATTCCCAATAAATTCTTCTTACCAACAGACATAAATGAAAACATATATGGATGTGGAAAGAATCTTGCCCCGGGTAAAACATATTATTTATCGCCAAATGGAAACGATAACTCAGACGGGCTCTCGTTAAAAACATCTTGGAAAAACCCTGAATACGCCTTTACTCAATTACAACCAGGCGACACTCTTTTAATATCGGAAGGTTCATACAACACTTCAGGGGTTGTAATCGGTTGTTCTGGCGAAGAGGGAAAACCTATCACTATTAAAGCAATTTCAGGGCACAGGGTTATTTTTAACAGTTCAGAGTATACTGGTTCTCTTGTAAAAACACCAGATAGGCGGTTCACTTACGAGGTTGTACACAGACTACCAAGACCACCGTATCTTTCTATTGTAGAGGTTTCAGGGATATGGGAAGAACCTTCTGTTATAAAACTGGAAAACGCTGGTTCGTTGGAGCGGGTAGATGAACTACCAGGGACTTTCCACTATGATGAGTCAAACGATAAAATTTATGTACGTTTTTCAAACAGTAGAGGACCAGACGCAAACAGAATTGCTGTAGTTGCACGACCTATTGTTATAGGTGTATCACACGGAAGAAGAGATATATACAAGGAAGGACGAGGAGGCGTTGAACTGAAAGGAAGTTATGTTTGTATAAAGAATATCAATTTCAGGTACGGGTTTGCAGGGTTAGCAGTTTATGATGGGCAACATAACACAATTGAAAATTGTAGTTTTTTTGCAACCGAACTTGCTGGGTTGGTGCTCTGGAGAAATACAAAATGGACTCTTGTAAAGAATAATTATGGAATACGTAATGGCACAAGAGGAGGTATTCTTATTGATAAGACAAGCGGTACAAGAAACGCTGATTCTGACAACCTGTTCATAGGTAACAGAATTGATAGTTCTGTTTCTACGCTCCGTACAGCAGGTGTTCCTGTTTACGGGGCTATTAGAACATACGGATGGCCTGGTCCGCGCAACCATATAATAAACAATATAATGAACGAACCTACCGGAAGCACTTTTCTGGGACGGGGTATCCCTGTGGGAAGCCTGTTTGAAGGGAATGTTATCGTAGGTTCATATAGTGCGCTTAACTGGTATGGAGAATTTGCAAAAGATGGAAGCGAAAGAATTGTTGTCCGAAACAATACTGTAACTGGAACAATGAATACTCAAGGGCTTTCTGTATCTTCCGATAGCACAGGCGATAATATCTTTAAACACGATATAACTTTTCTTAATAATTTAGTTTTAGGCAATAACCAAACAAAGATAACTGATGCAGGTTTTGCTGATACTACATATTCTGATTATAGGCTACATTCCGACAGCCCTTTTTTGTGTAAAGGAGTGGGTGGCGGAAACGTTGGTGCTTATTTAAAGCAGGCAGAAAACATATATTTTGTTATGCCAGAAGGAAAAGATACTGCATTAGGGACATCCCCAAATAATGCTTTTAAAACAATTTCAACTGCTTTGTCAAAACTTAAACCAGGCGACACTCTCTACGTCTCAGAAGGCTCTTATCCTGAAAATTTGGTTGTTAAGGTCTCTGGTACTGCTGAAAAACCTATATTGATAAGGGCATACAAGAAACAACAGGTTAAGACTAAAAAAATGGTTATTAACGGTAGTTATGTAACCGTTGAAGGTTTTACGTTTACGGACATAAAAGATGGTGGAATAATAGTTAGAGGGAAAAATGTTTCTATAAAAAACTGTCTGTTTGAAAAAATAACTGGTGCTGGAATTAGGGCTTTTTCTGCAGAAAACCTCGGTGTTTACCAATCTACTTTTGTAAACAATAGCCCAGCAATAGTTCTGGAAAAGCGTTCTATAGGTGCTAAGGTTAGAGATAATATTTTTGCTGGGACATATAAAAAACCTGTTAGTATTACGCCTGATTCACAAAAGAATTTTATTGCAAGCCACAATGCGTACCAGGGTTCAAAAATAGAATATGTTTCTTCAGATGAGTGGGGGAGTTTGGTTGGAGATATTAAATTTGTTGACCCACAAAAAAATGATTACAGGGTATATTCTGACAGCCCAGTAGCGTTTATGAATCTTTTTACAGAGTCTGCAGGTGCTTTTCCTTCAGCAGTAAAACCTTTTGTCGTAGAAAACGTAAGAACTACGGCTCTCAGAGATAAGAGTGTAACAGTAGTATGGAATACCCCTTTTGATGATACTACAGGTAAAGTTTTTTACCGTCAAAAAGGTACCTCTGTATGGAGTTTGGCTTCAAACTCTGAATACGGAACAATTCACGCTGTAGGGATTACTGGATTAAAGCCTAAAACGGAATATGAGTTTAAAATAGAAAATGATGGACGCAGAGGCGGTAACTCGTCAAGCAGTATCTTTTCTTTTATTACAAGCGATAAGCAAATAACCCCTTCAACATTTTATGTTGCCCCCAATGGTAACGATGATAATAACGGGCTTTCACAAAAAAACGCTTGGCGTACAATACGTAAAGCAAATATTGAAGCGGGTCCAGGAGATACAATTTTGGTCCTGCCGGGAGAATATTTCCATCCTATATCGCCTATAAGCAGTGGTTACGCTGGGATGCGTATAACTTACAGAAAACACGGGCAAGGAGATGTTATAATCAACGGGATAAAGGCAATACTACCTATTGTTTCAATACAGAGTAAACATTATATAACCGTTGACGGTTTTACGTTTACGAACCCTCCAGACTTAGCAGAAGGGGTTTTGGGTATTAATAACAGTTCAAATATAGAAATTTTAAACTGCTGTTTTGGATATAAAACCCCTTTAGGTGGAGCATTTTTGAAGGGCGGGTTTGTTAAAAATGCTCCAAATTTAAGAGTTGAAGGTAACCTTTTCTGGGGTGCAAGGTACCATCTTGAGGTGTGGGGAAATAGTCCAGGGCTTTTAATAAAGAATAACACCTTTGTGAGAGGAGATGTTTGTAGCGTACGTATACACGGAGATATAGACGCAAAATTCTTGAATAATATTTTTTATCACCCTACAACACAAGTTAACAACGGAGCGATTCTTCTTGGGGTAATAAAGAAAGAAAATTTTTTAAGCGACCATAACCTTTTCTGTTTCAAGGAGGTTGAGAAGACCAAACAGATAGGAAAAATGGTAGATTTTAATGGCAAAAAAGCCAGCACGTTAAGCGAATTAAGAGAAATCACGGGAGGAGATACTAATAGTTTGCACGCTGACCCATTGTTTGTAGATATAGATAAAGGAGATTTTTCTTTAAAACCAGGAAGCCCAGCAATAGGTTCAGGAATTAACGGAGAAAATATGGGAACCACAAAGACCTGTTTTTAATATGTATATTATTTGTAAACAGACAATGCTATGATATAATGCCTAAAAAAGGAGGGTAATTCTATGGTAAAAAATAAAAAGGTTGGGAAGTATAATTATTCGCCGGATGTAAAAACAAGGGATAAGATTGATAAAGGGTTCTCAAAAGGGTGGGGGTTCCATTTTCCGTCAAACGAAGATTATTGGCTGGATTGTCATACCCATTATGGGAGACAGTTTACTCCTAAGGCTTATTATGAAACGTACGAAACTTTTGAAAAATTTTTTGCTAACCTGGACGCTTTCAGGCTTGATAGTATTATAACAATAATTAATAACCCTGAGATGATTCCTGTCTGCAAAGCAATCGCTTCTCATAGCCCAAACTTTAATTGGTTATACTGGATGCACTACGAAAAACCTGACCACAAAATTATGGAGGAAGCAATAAAGCAAGGAGCAAAAGGTTTAAAACTTCATAATAACGCTATACTTGTAAACAAGGATGCTAAACCTGATGTTTGGTTAAGTAAAAAATGGGATAAGGTGTTTAAGGTTGTTGAAAAAGCTAAATTACCCGTTTTATGGCATATAACTCAAAGGATGAGCGTTTCCCCATACCACGGCGGTAACGAATTTAAAACTTTGGCAAATTCTAACCAAAGCGTTTTAGCAGCAACACTTGAAGTGGTAAAAAAATACCCCAAAATTCCTTTTATAGGTGCTCACCAGATATATTTAGGGTTGGAACAACTTGAAAAACTTTTCAAAAAATATAAGAACCTTTATATAGATACAAGTGTTGGATTCTTTTTAAGATGGGCTGATACATTAAATGAACCTGATAAAGAAGTATATAGGGACTTTTTTACTAAATATTCCGATAGAATTCTTTTTGGAAGTGATTGTACTTTCGTGGGTAAGATTGATGAATATTTAACACAGAGTTTTCTTGCGCACGCACGTTTTATATTAAACCTTAACCTGACGGATGATGTGTTACAGAAAGTAGCACATAAAAACGCTGAAAAACTTTTCAAAATAGAGCCACTCACTTGGAAAAGACGAGGTAACACAAGACCTTAAAAGTAAAAAGGAGGAGATTTTGCCAATATTATTCGAACAAGATATTAGAGAAAAGACAGTTCTTGAGGTTGCAAAAAAAATGATGGTATCTGCAAGAACTGCACCAAAAGCACGAGGCGTAGATAACCTTGAGATAGCTTTATTTGGAAAAAATGAAATAAAAAAAGTTTCTGATAAACTTAAAAAAATGGTAAAACAAGATGGGGTACCAGAGTTTTTCCTTAGAGATTCTATAAACATTCTTTCGGCAGACGCTATGATTGCCATTGGAACAAAGATATCTCCATTAGAATTATCATACTGCGGAATGTGCGGATTTGCTAATTGTGATGAGAAAAAAACTCATCCAGAACATCCTTGTATATTCAACACAGGTGACCTTGGAATTGCCATAGGGTCTGCTGTTAGTGTGGCTATGGACAATAGAGTTGATAGCAGAGTTATGTATACAACAGGGTTAGCAATTATAAAACTGGGTATGTTGGGCAAAGAAGTTAAAATTGCTTACGGTATTCCTTTAAGCGTTAGCGCTAAAAACCCTTTCTTTGATAGAGATAACGAGAAACTTCTTGGTAAAAAATAGTATAAAAACTATTTAACTTTAAAAACTACGTATCCGTAATTATCTTTGACTGAAACATTTATACCTTCAGCAGGTATAACTTTTTTTGTATCAAGAGCCAAAGAATCAGATTTTTCTATAATCTCTATTTTTTTGCCGACCATATTAGCCGGTAATTTTACGGTATCTTTATCAACCGATTTATGGTAATCAATATAAACAACAGTATCTTTCTCTTGCTGGTTCCAGTATAAACAGGTCGCATTACCTGCACGTTGTGGGTTAAAATATTGTCTGTAACCTACACAGTAAAATTCAGAACCTTTTGGAATTATACTGCCAATCTTTCGGTCTGCTACAAAAGGATAAGTTTTTTGGGATGTATAAAGCATTAAAAAATTACCTGCATTCTGTATTCTCATAGAAGGTTGACCCATACCGTACAAAACAGAGTACCCTAACGCAAACCCGACCTCTCTTTTAATATTATCGCCTTCTTTTTCGCTTAAAAATTGAATAAATCTGTCAGGAGGGTTTTGTGTGTCAGAAAGATTGTTTAACTTTTCGTTAAACGTAATAGGGGAGGGGGGACGTTCATTATAATTCTGTATACCCCTAAAATCGTAAAATATATCGTTCTGAGTAAAAGGTAATGTTTTAGGTACATAATATTCTTGTAGTCCATACTTCCCTTTGTAAAGTTTTGCTGAACATAAGAACAAAAATTGTCCTAACCTGAACTCTTGATTAGTTTTTATTTTATGGTATATGACATTTGCACCGTTAGGAAAAAACCTGTATGTTAGGTTATACTGCAGGACAGTATCAAGATGGTCAGCAACAAAATCTCTCTCTTGTCCTGAGTTTTTTATTATGTCAGCCAAAAGCGAGCCTGTGTTTACTACTTCATACTCCTCAATTATATCTAACCATTCACATTCGACAACTTCACCTTCTTTAAGAACTTTTTTACCATCAACCATATATTCTTGTTTCTTTATGTGTAAGGAAGGCCATATTTGTACTCCAAGAGTTTGTTTTGTGTAATTTATAACCTTACCAGTTAAACTGTTTTTTAAAACTGTATTTGTTCTTGCGGTAGATTCAAACTGCCATATATCCCCCTTCGCTCTATTTCTACCAAGAAAAAGCAGTTGGTTTTCATCGACTATCTTTATAAGATAAAATTTTTTACCTGCCTCATCTTCCCACTCACTCCCAAGGTTAGAACTGGTTAAACCGTGTTCTTTACAGACAACCTGCAAACCTATAGATGTTCCGTGGTTACCAGCGATATAGGTGCCGTTAATATGTATGGCTGGCGTATCGTCACCTGTTCCATGTATACCTTTTGCTCCTTTTGTCATTTCAGCAGATACAGGGACATCTGAACTCAACAAAAACGTTCCATTAAAATTTATCTGTTTGTTGTTTCTACCTAACCCAACAGTTACAATGAGGTCTTCTTTTTCAGAAAAACCGCTTCTTATGTAAACAGTGTTACCATTTTTTAATACTTTTAGTTTTCCATTTTCAAATAAGTTTGCAGAAAACCCTTTAATAGAAACACATAACAGTATCAGAAAGATAAAAAAACTGACTCTATTTTTATATTTCATTTTCTTTCTCCTTAAGTTTTAGTTACTTCTGCCAAATTTAGCTATGAGACGTTTTTTGTCATTTGAAAGTCCCAGTTTACCATCCTGAACCTGTTTCAGAATCTCTCACTTAATCCACGTTGGTAGCAAGAAAAACGAGATTCCGGATCAAGTCCGGAATTACATATAGGGCAATCTCATCTTTTATTGTTACGCCTTTCGTTTTTCCTTAGCCTGCTAACTGCACCTCACCTACGCCAAGGTATACCTGCCGACGCTTGTATTTTAGCGTAGGTTGGCTTCGGTGGATATACCTCATCCCATTAAACTCTTAGTAGACCCTAAGGATTTCCTATACCTATAATCCCTCAAGGGTAGAAGGCAAAAGCGGGGGTATTCCTTTTCCCTACACTTGACTAAGACGAAGGTCAGACCTCCGCAAAATACTCCGAGGACCCACCTTCATCACTTGCAATGACAATCTTTCCTTATTTGCCTCTCCCCTTGAGGGAGAGGATGGAAGGTGAGGGGAGCTGTTTTCTTTTATGTGTTTACGAGCATTGTTTTCATTGTTTTTTTGAAACAAACTTTTATTTAAAAACAAACCTTGCTTTAAAATGTCTTAAAGGAAGTTCTTTCCCCGAAATAACATTTACGCCAGATATCAGATCCCTGTTATCATAAAGACACTTAACAGATTCAGCTACAGATTCTAAATCGTCTTTCTCGTACCTAAGGCGCGGAACGGCAAACCTTACAAAATTAACGTCAGGAAATATATCTTTACCATCTTTTGTTAAAGAACCGAACGCAAAATGTCCAAGTTCACAGGCTCTATGCCCATAAAGACCAAGAAGTAACGCAGTAAAAGAGATTCCGCCAAAATTTTCTGGTTTCATATCTGTACCTTCAAAAAACCTGTCAACATCCATATAAACAGCGTGACCACCAACAGGAGTTAATATTGGAATACCCCTTTTAGTCATTGCATCCCCAAACTCTTGGACCTGTCTTACTCTATAATTGAGATAATCTTCACTAACCACAGTATCTAAACCTTCAACTAAACTCATTATATCTCGACCAGACATTCCACCATAACTTGGGTTACCTTCTCTACCAATTTGATAGTTTGTTATATCGTCAAGAAAGTTAGAGTGTTTTTCGTAAAAAAGCCCGCCTTGTTTGATAAAAAGCCCGCCACCCATATTTGATAGCCCGTCTTTTTTAAAACTAACCGTAAAACCGTCAACATAAGAAAACATTTCTTTAACTATGTCTTTAATACTTTTTTCTTTATACCCTTCTTCAAAATTCTTTATAAACCAAGCGTTCTCAGCAAACCTACAAGCATCAAGAAAGAAAGGGATGTTATTGGTATGAGATATTTTTGCAACTTCTTTTATGTTCTGCATTGAAACAGGTTGGCCGCCCCCAGTATTGTTTGTAACTGTTAAATAAATAACAGGCACCTTACCTAAGTTTTCTATAAGAATAGATTTAAGTTTATCTGTATCCATATTTCCTTTGAAAGGGAAGGTAGACTCATTGTTCCTTAAATCCTTAGAAAAAAGGTTTATAGGTGATATATTGTTAATTTCAATGTTAGCTTTTGTTGTATCAAAATGTCCATTACTTGGTATAACAAGCCCTTGACCAAGTTGTCCTACGCTTGCAAAAAGAGCGTACTCAGCTGACCTGCCTTGGTGAAAGATAAAAGCGTTTGGTTTGTTTATGGAAATATCATTAAAATAATCGTCTCCAAATATGGATTTAATTTTATCTCTTAAAAGAAAATATCCTTTATTACCTCCATAAGATTCATCCCCATAGTGCATAGAAGCCCATTGTTGGTTGGTCATGGTAGTGGTCCCAGAATCAGATAGAAGGTCGCAACCTGTAACCATCTCAGCAGGATAGAAAAAGACATTCCATCCAACCTCTTCAAGAGTTTTCATCCTTTCTTCTACCGAACAGTGTTTTTTGAACTCTACTGAATGATTAAAATACGGTCTTACCTTATATTCAAGACTATTTTCATCTTTAAAGATACGCCAGTTATCCATTTTCTCCTCCTAAAAGCAATATTTCTGTTATGTAATGGTTTTTTGTATGAAAAACTTTTATATGATATTATCTCATTTAATAGCAAGTTGTCAAAATGGATTTAGAGTTATATTTTTTACTAACACTTTAACCTAATAGGAGAATTATGAACAAATCTAAATGTAATAAATCGTGGAAAGCAGGTGCTTCAAAAGTTGATATTTCCCCTGAAAAAGGTATTCAATTAGCGGGTGATATTGGACGGGTTCGTCCTGTAGAAGAGATAATGGACCCTCTTTATGCAAAAGTTCTTGTTGTAGAACATAACGGAGAAAGAGTTTGTGTTGTTCAATTAGACCTTACAATAGTCACTAAGAAATTTTCAGATATTATAAAAAATGAAGCATCAAAAAAATACGGGATTGCCCCAGAAGCTTTAATGATACACGCAACTCAAACTCACTCAACCCCCTCTCTTGGACACGAAGCTATATCAGATGAATATGAAGGGCTTTCTCCAGAGTTATCTTTCCTTAGAGGAGGAGATGAGAAATATTTTCCTGTTGCAGTTAAAGGAATACTTGAAGCCATAGGGAAAGCTGTCGAAAACCTTGAACCTGCTACTGTTATGGCAGGTAGAGGAATTGATGGTAGAGTTTCGTTTAATAGACGTTTTGTTATGAGAGACGGGACAGTAAGATCTCACCCTCCAAGGTTTAGTTCAGATATACTTTATTGCGAAGGTCCTATCGACCCTGATGTAAGCGTTATTTTGTTTACCAACACAAAAGGAGAAAGAATATCTGCGCTACTACATCATACCTGCCACCCTGTACACGGTTATAATCGTCGTAAAGTTACCGCTGGCTGGCCAGGTGCGTGGGCGACTGCGGTTCAAAAAATGTTGGGGCAAAAATGTGTTGCGCTTGTAATTAACGGGTTCTGTGGAAACATTCACCATAACAACCATCTTGACCCGTGGCATAAAGATGATTATATAGAGATGGGAGAAAAACTTGCAGAGACTGTCCAAAAAATCCTTTTAGAAAAGATGCAACCTGTTAATGTAGAAAATATATCTTATGATTTGCAAACAGTTAAACTTACAAGAAGAAATCTTGATGAAAAAACGATTGAAGACGCTCATAAGTTTCTCAAACAATACCCCACACCTATATGGGAAGATGAGGCACATACAAATATACAATGGAAATGGGTCTACGCTCATTCACGTATTGATATGGCAGAAAGATTTGCTAAAAACAAATATTACCAATGCCCTGTTCAGGCAATAAAAATTGGTGATATTGCTATTCTGGGAGTTCCAGGAGAACCTTTTGTTGAAGAACAACTCAGAATTAAAGCAGAATCTCCTGCACCTTTTACTTTATGTGCTCATATGACAAACGATGCTACCGGCTACATACCAACAGAAGAGGCTTTTAAAAGAGGGGGGTTTGAGACAGAAACAGCTAATTGGTCTTGCCTTGCTCCAAATTCTCTTAAATTGGTAGGTGATTGCTCAGTTAAAATGTTAAAAAAAATCTATTCTAAATAGAGATTTTTATATTTTCTCCGAAAGGTGGCTCTAACAAAATAGAACTATATATTTCTTCTATTTTTCTGATTTCTTCTCTGTTACCTCTAACAGAAAGCCATATAGAGCCTTGAGCACCACAAACACCGCCAGCAGCAAAAAGTTCAGCAATGGACCCAGTCAGAATAGACACTGCTTCTATTTCGGTTATTACTTCGCCTTCTACAGGTATCAATCTCAAACCTTTGTTGCCTGGACTATTTATCATTAAAGATGTTTTTCTTAAATCGCAAGACACTCTCTTTTCTAAACCTACTGGGATTATCAACCTAACCCTTTTTCCCACAACGTTTTGGATAGTTGTAATGATAGTTCCCCCTGTTTGTATCCCAATAAGAACTCCTGCTTGTTTGGTATCAAGATTTATTGCATTTGCTCCTTTTATTATTATATCTCCCTCTTCCAACTCATCAGACACATCAAAAAGGGTAACACCTTTTTTCCATTCGCCTTTAATTATTACCACATCCCCTGGAAAATTTTTTTTATGTTCAATTTTATTTTTAGCGTCTATTTGTCTTAATGGAGACATAGTTACGCCTCTATAAAAATATTCAGAGGAAAAGTTTTTCTCTTCTCCTATATCTTTTAAAATCTCTTCAGCAACATATCCATTGGTTGTTCCTGCTACAATTACTATTTTTTAGATATTAACGCATCCTTAATATCTGGAAGTTGAACAACCGCTTTTGCTATCAAACGTTTCCCTGCCTCAGGAGTTAATACCAATTGTATCATTTTCAATCCTCCTTTAATGATAAATTCCCTTAAAAAACTTTGCTATAAACGCCTCTTTTCATATATACAATAATTATACTTAATTTAAAGAACATACAAAATATTATTGATATTTTTAATAAAAAGCTCTAATATATCAAAACATAATGTAACCAATTGAATTGTGCAAAAAAACAGATTCAAGGAAGAAAAGACAAAAGCAAGGATGCCTTGGTGTAGGAGACGGTCTTCATTTGCACAAAAGATTTATGCAGACAAGTTCTCGAATAGGCAAGACGGGGTTTACTGAATATTCACAATTTTAATAGGAGGTACCAGTGAAAAACTTTATACTTTTATTATTTTTTCTATTTGTATCTTTCGCTTCTGCTTCTAATATTGATAACTGGCAATGGAAAGTTCCTCTACCTCAAGGAAACTGTATAAACGATGTTTCATACTGTAATAATACTTTTATTGCTGTTGGGGATTGGGGTACAATACTCTCCTCACACGATGGAAAATCTTGGGAACTTCATAATTCTGAGACAACAAGACCTTTAAAAGGAGTATCTTTTGGTAACAAAACTTATGTTGCTGTTGGCGGATACGGAACGATTCTGGTTTCTCCTGATGGGAAAAAATGGAGTTTAAGTTCTTCTGATACATCTAAATACCTTAATGGGATAACTTTTGGAAAAAATATTTTTGTAACAGTTGGATATTCTGGGACAATATTGACCTCTAAGGATGGGAAAAGGTGGAGCAAACATAATATTGATAATACTGTTTACCTACATAACGTGGTTTTTGGGAATGGAGTTTTTGTTGCTGTAGGAGATTATGGAACTATTTTTACTTCAACCAATAGTTCTACTTGGCAACAGCAAACCTCAGGCACAAACCACCATTTGCGAGGTGTAACATACAGTAAAGGGATTTTTGTTGCTGTTGGTGCAGCCGGTACCTTGCTCACTTCTAAAGACGGAAGAAAATGGACTTTAAAGCCCATCAAGCAACGTAGTTACCTACACTCTATTACAAGTAGTGATAACCTGTTCATTGCGTCTGGTAACGATGGTGCGATAATTGTTTCAGAGGATGGATCTAACTGGAATGTTATAAAAGCTGATATATCCTCTAATTTGTACGGTGTTGCGTACGGCAATAATAATTTTGTTTCAGCTGGCACAAACGGTTCAATTTTTCTTTCTTCTCAGGGGACAAAATGGGAACCATTATCTAAACATACAAAGACCCATCTTAGAAATATTTCTTATGGCAAAGGGTTATTTGTAACCGTTGGATATAACGGACTTATTATGACCTCCCCTGATATGTTAGTCTGGACAGAACAAGTTTCAGGGACAAGGGAGATTCTGTGGGATGTTATATACAGAAACAGAATTTTTGTTGCTGTTGGTTACAATGGTACGATACTTGTTTCAAAAGATGCTATTAACTGGACTAATGTTAGTTCCAACACAAACACAAACCTCAGAGGTATTACATTCGGAAATAATAGGTTTACAGTTATAGGAGATAACGGTATTCAACTTGAGTCAAGAGATGCTTTACGATGGGAACTAAAATCTTCTAATCATACAATTTCTCTTTACGGTATAACTTATGGAAACAACCTTTATATAGCTATAGCCAGAGGCGATTCCTTGATGATATCTAAAGATAGAGAAAAATGGACAGAAATAAACGCAGGAGAAACAACCGATTTAAGAAGTATTGGGTACGGAGAAAATACTTTTGTAGCGGTTGGAGAGAACGGGGTGATGTTAATTTCTAATGATGGTAAAATATGGAGAAAAACTATATCTTGTACACCTGCACACCTTTGGGGGGTAAAATATATTAACAGAACCTTTATTGCTGTTGGAAACGATGGGACAATAATTCAAACCAACAAAATAGGGAAATGAAGGGAAAAAAAGTATGAGGTGTCTACTCACTCTGGTACTACGGCGCATACACCTTCTACGCCACAATCGGGCACTCTGAGAACTCACCCTTCTGCACAAAGGGCGTCTCCGAAGGGCTTAACAGGCTCAGAGTATAAGAACAAAAGGCTTGAACCTTTTGTTAACAGCCCCCCATCCCGTCTTTGCGAGCTGTTTTTTGGCGTGGCAATCTCGCCGAAGGCGGAAAAGGAATGAGAATAAACAATAGTGTATAGGATGAAGACGAGGACTCCCCCTGTATGTCATTCCGTATTTATCCCGAGTACCTCCGAGGGAGTAATAACTCGCAACTACAACTTAAAGCATAGCCAAGTTTAACAGAACAGTAAACGAAAAGGAGAAGAATAAAATGAAGGATTTAAAGATTAAAAAATTATTAGAAAAATCTTATATTTTCCTTAGCTTAATTATGTTTCTGATAACTTCAACAAAAGTCTTAACTCAAGAAAAGGTAAAAACCGTACCTGCCACAGACCTAACCCAAAAAGTGAGAACCATTCTTAGAGCAAACCCTGACACAAAATATAATTGGACACTTGTTGGGACAAACTCAAAAGCAGAATCTCAAGAAAAAATTCATCCAGACCTAAATGTAATATCTAAGGTTTGGCATACCCCGTTGACAGAAAATGTACACGCTTTCAAATTTGAATTTACAAAACCATATATAAAAGGAAACAACGTTTTCCATATTTACCTAAAAGCTGACGGCGATGACAAGACAGGTAGAAAAGACGGTGGTAGAAGTGAAGGAGTTGATTATATGCTCACTTTTTTAAACGGCGATGTCAACCACCATAGTAACTCCTGGCGTTCGTACGATAAAGACGGAAAAACAAGTGGGGTTAAATATACTCTTCTGGTAATGGATAGAATGGTATATCTTTCTGCAAATATGTCTTTACTACAAAAAGACGATTCTTCTGTTTTTGAATATATGATTTCTTCATACACAAGGGATGATAAAAATAAAAGCGTTGGTTCTGCAGGTCTTGGTTATATAAAAGCTACCTCTGAGAAAGCAACAAAGATTTTAGATATTGAAAAGGAAACCTTTTTAAAAAACAAGGAGTTGCTCAGAGTAAACGGCAACATCCCAGGATGGACTCTATACAGATATAGAAGTAACGCTGCCATAAACTTTGATAACAAAGAAGTTCTTGTTGTAGAAGGGATGTACCATATGGATAAATTTTACCAGTCCATCAGCCTTCCTTCTGGATTTTATTTGTTTAGAGCGCTGGTAAAAACAAATACACACCAGACACATTTAGCGGCAAACAACGGGCAATACAAAATACCTGTTGGAGTATCAGAAGATTACAAATGGGCAGAACTACCTTTTTGTGTTACAAATTCAGGAAAAGCAACAAGGGCAACGGATGTTGGTTTTTCATATTTAGGTTACCCTCCCACAAAGCACCCAGCAACAATTTACTTAAAGCAAGTTGAACTCATACGGCTTGGAGACACAGTTTTAAATGATAATTGGGTAGCAAAAACACCTGTGCATCCATTACATAATATGGAACTTATAAATAAATATCCTAACTGGGACCGCCCTGGAAAAGTTGTGTTTAAAGATTCTTTTATAGGGACTGAAATATGGATGATAACACAGGCAGGTCAGGTAGACCACTCTTATTGCGGAACACCTGATTTTAGCCATAAAGGAAAATATATTTACACAGGATGGATGAAAACTCCAAGAGGACTTATAAGTACAGACGGTTCAGCCCGATATATGAACGATAGATGGAAACCTCTTGTATGGCTTTTCCCTTGGGAGCAAAAATATATTCCTCAAAACACAAATCCCGAAGACTGGATATGTACAAACCGAACGTTAAGTGCAATAGTTTTAGAAAATGTTGTAACTGGTAAAACAGTCAAGATAAATATGCCTTCACGTCAGGGATGGAAAATAATAGAAAACCCTTGTACAGGAAGTAGCAGAGGACCTAATGTTAAAGATATTGTTCATAACACTATTATTTGGCACTCCAATGACAAAACCCAGTTAGGGCTTTCAGATATAAAAGGCGAAAACTTTAGAACTTTTAAATTCAAAAGTATTTCAAAAAAACCTGAAAACGATACAATCTACCCAAAAGGACCCTCAGGAGTTGATGGTATGCCAATATCAAGTGTTTGGGGAAAAAGTTGGAATAATTGGCGAAATGCTGTTGATAAAGATGGTAACAGATACTTTCTCTTTGATATGAACAGAAATAATTTTTTTGATGACCCAGAGAACCCTTATCAAGTCTGGGCTATTTCTCTTACAGAGAGCGATAAACGCGGGCTATTAAGAGTTGTACCTAACCCAAAAGTAACAATTACAGAACATGTTTCAACCCATAGTGGCGGAACGTTTCAACCTTCGTACAACTGGTGGGAACTGGCAGCAGGGTTACCTCGCTCTGGAGATAACGCTATCCTTCTGCTTGAAGACGGAACCCTCCTACATATGAGTGCACTCGGTATGCACAGTTCTTTTAGAAACACTATAAGTGTTAATGACCCTTACACAGGAGAAGTAACTTTTATAGGTAACAACTTGGAACTTGACAGAATCTCTTGGCCACACGAGTTTAGGAGAGACAAAGGTTTTGCAACTGTCGAAGGGTACGCTGAACCTGTTTCGCCTTTTCTTATGATAGATCTTGAAAACAAAACTTACTGGACTGCAGTTTTTACCAATTTCCACGATTACAACATAAGGTATAGAACCAGAAGAGATAAAACTGCTTACCATAAACCTATGTTTAGGACATCTTCTACTCCCAGCCCAGATTTCACTAAGGTAGTTTTTTTCTCACCACTCCTTACAGGTGACCATCCTAACAGAGTTTGGGCAGACCTATATGTAGCTGTTGTTAGGTACCCAATGCCACCTGAAAACGTAAAAATAAAAAACAATAATATCGTCTGGGATAAACCAAGGTATTGTGAAGAAATAGAAGGGTACAACCTATACTCTTCAAATGATAGTGGTGGCAAATATGAGAAGGTCAATAAAGAACTTATTAAAAACCTCTCATATCCCTTGCCTGATAACAACAAATATTTTCTTCTTACTTCGGTAGAATATTCTGGGCTTGAAAGTCGGATGTTTTCCAACGAAGTATCTAATAACAAAAGTAGTTTGTTCCGCCATTTTTATCAAGCGGAAACAGGAAAACTTAAGGAACCTCTTGTACCTTTTTTTGAACCTAAGAAAGCTTCCAACTCTTACGCTGTAGCAATAACTGACCCTGAACTTATATATAAGAAAAAACTCCAAGAAGGGTTAACGGGTTCTTTACAACTAAATATAGTTGTTCCTAACATAACAAACTTTAAGGTAATGGCAAGAGTTAGAGGGATGTCTGATATTGAACGGCAAACTTATACTACTGGGTGGGCTATAGGCTCACCGGTATCCTCTGGAACTTTTAAAGTTAAAATTAACGGGAAGGTTGTTGGCAATATATCTGTAAAAGGAAAAGATTGGCAATGGGTATCTATGGATAACCAAATATTAAGACAACCGGCTGGCGAAGCAACTTTGGAGTTTGAAACCTCAGATGCAGGTATATCTATTGATAATATTCTTGTTACCAACGACCTTAATTTTATCCCTTCAAACCCAGATAATACTCCCTCAACTAAACCTTCCATACCAGAAAATATAAAAGTTGAACATCTTATTGCTGATAAAAATGAAGCACCACTGGCTTGGCAAGGTTATAAAGTTAAACCTCCGTACATAAAAATTTTGTGGGCACCTTCAACAGCGCCACAAGGTGTAAGGTATTACAATATACACAGGAGTGATAAAAAAGATTTTCAGGTAGACCAGAGTAACCTTCTGGGAAGTAATAAAGACACTCTATTCATAGACCCTGAACTTGAGATAGGAAAAGAGTACCATTATAAGGTAGTTGCAGTAGATAGTTGGGATAATGTTTCAGAACCGTCTAAAACATTATCTGTTAAAATTAAATAATTTTGACTTAGCTTAAAAAATTTATTAACCTTAATACTTTCAAACAAAACAGGTAGTTCTCAAATCGGATAAACCGAAAAAGGAGATTGTGTAAAATGAAAAAGATAAAAGCAGGTGTTGCTGGGTATGGAAGGAGTGGGTTTTACCATCATTGTGGTAGTTTAATGTCGTTACCTGAACAATATGAAGTGGTTGCTGTCTGCGATATAGATGAAGGACGAAGAAAAGAAGCTGAAGAAAAGATGAAATGTAGAACTTATGCAGATTATGACGAGTTTTTAAAAGATTCAGAAATAGAACTCGTTTCTATATCTACCCCTTCTTTTCTTCATACTCAACATACTATATCGGCTCTGAATGCTGGGAAGCACGTTGTTTGCGAAAAACCTTTATCTGATAATGTTGCTGATGTTGATAAAATGATACAAGCTGCTAAACAGAATAATAAAGTGTTTGCGCCTTTTCAGAACAGACGGCTCGACCATCTATTTAAAAAGGTTCAAGAAATAGTTAATTCAGGGGTTTTAGGAAGAATTGTTGAAATAAAAATTTTATGGATTGGGTTTGGGAGAAGATGGGATTGGCAAGTATTTAAAAAATATATGGGCGGAACCTTAAACGATACCTGTCCACATTGTATTGACTGGGCTATGCAGTTTATCCCTGAAGATGAACCTTATGAACTTTTTTGTCAACTCGACAAAACGTTAACTCTTGGTGATGCTGATGACCACGTAAAAATAGTATTAAAAAGTGCGTCTTCACCTTCAATAGATATTGAAGTAACATCATCCTCTGCGTACAAACACCAGGAAAGACTGCTTATTATGGGAACAAAAGGAGGATTAAAAGGAAATCACCTTGAATTATGGTGGAAAACTGCTAACCTTGAAAAACTTCCAGAAAGGGTTCTTCCTACTGAGCCAAAAACAGTAGAAAGAAAATATAGTAGCGAAGATGTTGAATGGAAGGAAGAATACTGGAAAGTACCAGATAACGCTATCTCTTGGTCTGTCGTCTTTTATGACCTCCTACATAAATCACTTACAGAAGGTGCTCCGTTATTTATAACACCTGAGAGTGCAAGAAGAGTAATAAAAGTTATTGAAGAATGTCACAAAAAAGGTGGTATGTAAACACGACAAGGAATTTAACAATGAAAAAATTATGGCACTGGGCAGCAACTGCTTCAGTTTTATTAAATAAATCTCACGAAGAGATTATCTCGTTATGTAACTATGCAAACATACCTTCAATGGAAGCCCATTGGTCTTTTGTTGATGGAAAAACAGAAGAAGAAATCAAAAGTATCCGGACTCTTTACGAAGCATCTTCTGTGAAACTGGAAACTTTTCATCTACCTTATTCTCAGAGTGACGATGTATCTTCTTTTTATGAAACTATACGATTAGAAGCAACAGAAAGAATTGCATCTTATATAAAAAAAGCTTCTATGCTTGGGAGTAGGGCGGTTATATTACACCCTACAAACAATAGTTATAGTGTTGAAGTTGAGGGGATAGATAGATATATTTCTCAACTGTCTAAAAGTTTTGAAACTCTACTACCATTAGCTGAAAAAGAAGGTATTGTTATAGCAGTTGAAAACACATTGCCAGGTCCTACCTCAATTAGATGGGGTTCAAAACCAGAACATTTTGAGTTGTTTGTAAAGAAATTCTCTCACCCCAGTTTTGGGTTATGCCTTGACACAGGGCACGCTTCAGTTTGTAAAGGACCAGAAGGCCCCGCTATCTTTTTAAAAGCAATGGCTCCACGTCTTGTAGCGTTACACCTTCAAGATAACGCAGGCGATAGAGATTCGCATCTTGCTCCTGGAAAAGGGCTTATCAATTGGAAAACTTTTTTTCAAGGTCTGGTATCAATAAAATACCCTTATTCTGCAACTATTGAAGCCGCACCTTTTAGTTTTGGGCCAAACAATACTCACAGTATTGATGCCTGGAAAGAAATGATAGAAGATACAGATGAGTTGTTAGAAAAAAATCTGTAATGTTGATAACTCTTCTTAACTATTCCGGTGATGGAGGTCGGCAAAAGTCGACCTCCATCTTTTACTATTAAGGTATCCGGAATGGGGAAGTTGTATTGCCTTCTACCTGCCCACAATACCATCCGAACGCCCCAATCTGTCATCCTGAACTTGTTTCAGTAACCCTGCCTTTGCCTTTTCCTTATTTGCCTCTCCCCTTGAGGGAGAGGATGCAAGGTGAGGGGTTCTTTTGTCTTTATTTTTTGCTTTGTCGCCGTTTTATGGCGTTGCGAGGAGCGTTTTATTCCATAGTTTTCATAGGAATTGCGACGTGGCAATCCTCGTCTTTATCCTATACACTATTGTTTTTATCCTTAAACTCGTAAAGACGGAATGGGGATGTTTAACATTTTTTTTAACATAATACTTGACAACTTGTAATGAATTATGTAATATATTATGTATGGATATAAAAGACCTATTTCTTTCTTTTGAAAAAAGACGTAAATTTAAACACGAACTTAAAGAAAAGATTGCCACAAGATGTATGGATTTAATCAATTCTGGGGACGATATTTTCCTTGGGGCAGGCACAACTGTTTCTTATCTTGGAGAGTATCTACCTCAGTCAGAAAAACATTTTATGCTCAAGATATGGACAAATAATATATTTATTTTAAACACTTGGTTGAAAAGTTATGAATCGTTTTTCCTTGAAAATTTTATAGGTATCGTTTCTGGGGAAGTTTCACGCAAAAATTTAAGTATAGTTGACATTCATTTCAATTTTTCACGTATAGGCAAAATCATAATGGGTAGCCCCGGTATTTCTCTAAAAGGGTTAACATCAGACGATATAAATACTGTCCAACAGGTTGAACATATTATGAGAAGAGCCAAAGAAGTTATTATACTTGCAGATAGTTCAAAAATTGGAAGAGAGTGCACGTACCAAACAAGAAGTATGAGAATGATTAAGATTGATATGAAGGCCAATAAAAAATATACACTTATCACAAATAAAGATAAGGGCGAACTTTATGAAAAGACGCTGAATCGCCTTAAATCAAGCGGGATGAACATTATAACAGTTTAGAAAGTCAATGGTTGGTAATATAAATATAAACAAAAATATAGTCATACAGAAAGCAGAATTAGATAATCTCAATGATATACTTGTTTTGTTACACCAGTTAAGTAGGCCAAACCTTAATGATAACAATTGTTTTCCTGATTATACCAAAACTTTTAATCAAATTTTAGATAACCCAGACTACTACCTTTATGTTGCCAGTATAGACGGTAAAATAGTTGCTACTGGCACACTCCTTATTCAGATAAATCTCACCCATAATTGTAAACCTTACGGACATATTGAAAATGTTGTCACTGATACAAACTACAGAGGCAGAGGCATTGGAGATATTTTAATACATCAACTTATATCAAAAGCCCAACAGAGAGGTTGTTATAAAGTTATCCTTAATTGTGTCTCTAAAAATATTCATTTTTACAACAAGTGTGGCTTTAACCAAACAGGTGAAGTGGAGATGCGTATCACATTTTAAAAATAAACACCACATACGCTTTTCTTTTATGCTTTTATCTGCCCACAATACCATCCGAACGCACCAATTTACCATCCTGAACTTGTTTCAGTAACTCTGCATTTGCCTTTTCCTTATTTGCCTCTCCCCTTGAGGGAGAGGATGGAAGGTAAGGGGAGTTTTTTTCTTTTATGTTTTTATCCTTGCCTTTATTTTTCTTTTCGTTAAAAATTTACAAAATACCACCCTTTTGATATAATGTTAGTATTAATCAAAATTTTACGTTTAATATATAACCTTATGGAGGAATAATGAAACCTGAAAGTCTTATGATGTCTTACGGATACCAATCAAAAAAATTTAAAAATTCTATTAAATGTCCTCTATTCCAGACATCAACGTTTGCCTTCCAAACAGCAGAAGAAGGTAAAGCTTTTTTTGAACTTGCCTACGGGCATAGACAACCTAACGAAGGGGAAGAGCCAGGTCTAATATATAGTCGGCTTAACAACCCCAATCTTGAACTTTTTGAAAATCGCCTAAAACTCTGGGATGGTGCAGAAGATTGTGCCGTCTTTGAAAGTGGATTAGCTGCAATATCAACACTTATGTTTGAATTCTTAAGGCCTGGTGACCTACTCCTTATAAGTAGCCCTTTATACGGAGGGACAGACCACCTCATAAGGAAAATATTGCCTAAATTTGATATAAAAGTTGCTTCTTTTATGGCGTTAGAATCAAAAGAAGAGATAATCAAAAAAATACAAAATACTGGTTCTGCAGATAAACTTGCAATGATTTATCTTGAAACCCCTGCAAACCCCACAAACGAAATAATTGATATAAAGACTATTTCAGAGATAGCCCAATCATTCTCCAAACCAGACAAAAAAGTTCAGGTTGCTGTTGATAATACTTTTTTGGGCCCTTTATGGCAACATCCGTTAAAACACGGGGCAGATATGGTCATCTATTCAGCCACAAAATATATTGGTGGCCACAGCGACCTTATCGCAGGAGCTTGTCTTGGTTCAAAAGAACTTATAGGCAGAATGAAAGCATTAAGAACTTTTTTTGGAAATATGTCAGCTCCAAACACAAGTTGGTTATTAACAAGAAGTTTGGAAACCCTTAAAGCAAGAATGGATATTCAAGGGTTTAATGCAAGCAAAATAGCCGAATTTCTTAATACCCATAAAGCAATAGAAAAAGTTCATTACTTAGGTAACCTTACAGAAAAAGATGGTAACCAATATGAAATAAAAAAACGCCAATGCCTTGGAAACGGTGCAATGATAGCGTTTGATTTAAAAGGCGGAGAAAAAGAAGCCTTCAAATTTCTTAACTCTCTAAAACTTGTTAGACTTGCTATAAGTTTGGGAAGCACCGAAAGTCTTGCACAACACCCCTTTACAATGACACACGTTGATGTGGATGAAGATTTAAGAAGAGATTTAGGTATAACAGAGAGAATGGTACGTCTTTCCGTTGGTATAGAGAATTATGAAGACCTAATTTCAGATGTAAAGAACGCTCTCGACTCAATATAAATTAAGCAGTATTTTGATATTTTTGTAGCCATAAAAAATCGTTAATTTATTGTTTATACAAACTTTTATGCAGAACAGATTGTTAAAAAATATTCTGGTAACAGGTGGTGCAGGTTTTATAGGTGCAAATTTTATACGTTACCTTTTTTCTCTAAAGGAATTTAAAGGCACGATTTTTAATGTAGATGCGCTTACTTATGCCGGCAACTTGATGAATCTAAACGATATTTCAGAAAAATATCCAAAACGATATTTTTTTTACCACTATAACATTTGTGACAAAAAGAAAATATCTGAATTAATTCAAAAGCAGAATATTGATACCATTATAAATTTTGCAGCAGAATCTCATGTAGATAGGTCTATAATTAACCCTGAAACTTTTATCAAAACAAATGTATCAGGTACCTTTAATTTACTTGAAACAGCAAGACTATTCTGGAAGGATAGGCAAGATGTTGTTTTTCACCAGGTAAGCACTGATGAAGTTTATGGTTCTTTGGGCAAAAAGGGCTTTTTTAAAGAAACAACTCCTTATGCTCCAAGGAGCCCTTATTCAGCATCTAAGGCAGCAGGGGACCTGATTGCAAAAAGTTACTACCATACATACCAACTACCTGTTACTGTTTCTAACTGTTCTAATAATTACGGTCCTTACCAGTTTCCAGAAAAACTTGTTCCGCTTATGCTTAACAATATGCTTGAAAACAGACCTCTTCCATTATATGGGGACGGAAAGCATATTAGAGATTGGATATATGTGGAGGACCATATTTCTGGTATCTGGTCTATATTAAAAAAAGGCAACGCAGGAGAATCTTATAATATTGGTGGAGATAATGAGTATGAAAATAAAAGATTAGTCTTTCTTTTATGCGAAATAGTAGCAGAAGAGGCAGGATTAAATATAGAAAAACTAACAAAACTTATAACGTACGTAAAAGATAGGCAAGGACACGATAGACGGTATGCCATAGATTGTAACAAAATAAAAGACACGCTCGGATGGAAACAGAAGTTTACTATGATGAAAGGGTTAAAAAAGACTGTTAGGTGGTATCTAACTAATACTTTATGGACAGAAAGAGTGAAAAGCGGTGAATACCTTGACTGGATAAAGATTTGTTATAATAACAGATAACATTTTTGCAATCTTTATAAAGACAAAAAAACATCTATAAGAACACCTGAACTAACAATAAAACAATGGAGGAAAATTTATGAAGATGTTGCGTTATGTAGGGCTAATACTATTGCTTATGGTTTACACACTTCGAGGTGAAAATGAAATAGCGCAAAAGTGGAACGCAAGAAAAGAGAAGTTAATGAAAGATCCAAGTGTATCCAGATATTATACTTTTGAAGAAGTAACTGATAGCAAAAGTGTTGTTAAAGATTTAACTGGGAAAGGAAACGACCTTTCTTTCATACCAATTAAAGCAAAGGGAAAAATTATTGATGATTTAAAGATAATTGATGGTCGTATCCCCGGAAAGAAAGCTGTAAGATTGGATAGAGGATATTATCGAGGAGAAGCGGTAGAGATACTAAACAAATCTTTCACAGCAGAATGCTGGTTCAGAAGAAGTGGGGAATCAACAAAACACGAAGGGTTTGAATCTAATATCAATTCAATTATTGCGTCAGGTGGTGGAGCTGCAGGGTGGTGCACGTTTCCTACACCCAAACCAGAAAACTTTGTTGCAAGGATAAGTTGTGTTCCAGGTAGTTCCTCAGACGGAAGAAATAGAAGTTCTTATTCTGTTAGAGCGGTAGGTGTTGATATTCCTCAAGATGTATGGCACCACCTTGTTTTTACTTGGGATGGAAAAACAATTCTTCTCTACTTTAACGGTTCTCTGGTAGGTAAAACTGCTCATAACGGCGAATACGTTCCAGCAGGGCGACCTTTTTTGGTTGGAATTAATCAACAAGAAATAATAGATATTGATGAAGTAGTAATATATAACAGGGTTTTAACCTTAGAAGAGATAAAAGAATCTTCTCAAGGAAAAGAAGAGTTATCTGCTGATAAAATAAAACATATTCTTGCAAAAGCCGATACGCTTATCAAAAAAAAAAAATTTAAAGAAGCAAGAAAAGAGTATGAAACACTAAAAAATATAGAAGGAGTTGATTGTAATTTACAGGTTATGCTATTTAATATAGCAGAAAGTTATCGTCTTGAAAAAAATTATAAAGACGCTATTCGCACCTGTGACGATATATTAAAATTACCTAATTTGTGTTTAGGATATAAGGTATATACTCTTTTTACTAAAGCAACAATACTTAACGAATCAGGACAATTTAACAAAGAGAGAGATGTATACTCAGAAATATTAAAATTAGAAGGTATCTCTGAAAACGAACAGATGCGTGCGAACAGGGGTATTGGAGATACCTATAGAAGTGAGAAAAAGTATTCTAAAGCAAAAGAGGTATATGAAAAACTCCTTAAAGAAGTAGAATCAAAGTTTAACCCTCACGAAATACACAGATTAGAACTTGTAGATAGGCTTGAAGAT
>JALNXB010000029.1 GCA_023230585.1 bacterium | reverse complement strand
GAGTAGGGGAACAAAAGGCTTGAACCTTTTGTTAACAGCCCCCCATTCCGTCTTTGCGAGCGCCTCTTAGCGTGGCAATCTCGCCGAAGGCGGAAAAGGAAATGGGGAAAAGAAAGACAAAAAATAATAAGGATAAAGACGAGGGTTGCCACGTCATTAGAGGCATTCCTCGCAATGCCATAAAACGGCAGATAAAGACATAAAAGAGAAGCGTATGGGGTGTTATTTACTCACTCCCCTTCTTTGCCCTCTCCCCTTGAGAATTATAGGTATTGGAAAACCCCAAGGGTTTGCAGAGAGGTTAATGGGATGAGGTTTATCCACCGAAGCCAACCTACGCTAAAATACAAGCTTCGGCAGGTATACCTTGGCGTAGGTGGAGGGCAGTTAGCAACTTAACCAAAAACGAAAGCCGTACTGAGAAAGGATGGGGTTGCCCCCTATATGTCATTCCGTACTTGAACCGGAATCTCGTTTTTACGCTGTATCTATTACCAGCGTGGATTAATTAGAGATCCTGAAACAAGTTCATGATGGTAAAATTGGGCGTTTGGGCATAAAATGGGCGAGTAGGGGAACAAAAGGGCTGAACCTTTTGTTAACAGCCCCCCCATTCCGTCTTAGCGAACGAATATGAAGCAATGATGAAGGTTGTGACCTCGGAGTATTATGCAGAGGTCCGACCTTTGTATAAACATCTTGTTTATTATTTTTAATCGTAGAGAACTTTCTCAAGTTTTTTTATTGCTTTTCTTCGTGTATCTTTACTCATCTTGTTTAAGTTATGCAATTTCCATTGAGCCGCAGGCATAATTTCTGCATTCTCAAATTTCAAAATTTTCCATTTCGGAGTTCCTTCTTTAAAACTTAAAATAAACTTTCTATCATCATCAGTAAGTTTCTTACGAACAGAAATAAATAGACGATTACGTGTTTTCTCTAAATCCTTCAAAGATATCGGAACAGTTGACATGTTTTCAAACTGGGTTTTAAAAATATCTCTCAACTCTTGTTTTTGAGGTTTCAATAGTTCTGATATAGGTCTATTACCACTTAGAAGATATACTATAAAACAATCTTTTATAGAATCTGTAAAACCTTCGTTTTTTAATAGAAGCATTATATCAAAAAAATCACGAGGATGTTGACGATCCAAAGCTGCGCAGATTTTGCCTGCATAAAGTTCATCAAAAGAAACGACAGGTGCTTCGGCATACCCAAAAAGTTTTTCAACAACCGAAGATACTATCATTTTGGTAGGAGAAAATAATAGTCCACGTAATACAGGTGAAACCTCTATTTTAACCGTTTCTGATTCTCTTCTAACTATCAATTTTGTTGTCTGTCCATATCTGTCTATCTGTTCGGCAACAGACAAACCTTTTATTGAATGTTTAATTTTGGATGCTATATTTTTTAATGACATTGTTATTTCATATAGTGAAGTGTCTCTTTGTTTAATTGGAATGTATACAAGGTCTATATCAACAGACAATCTCGGTATATCCCTTAAAAACAGATTTATTGCAGTTCCTCCTTTCAGTGCAAAGATGTCAAACGAAGAAAGGTACGGCAAAACTCTTATCAAAAGTTGAACTCTTTTAAAGTATGGATTCTCTAGTCCTATCATAAAATTCCTTAGGTACTGTTATTAAATATTTTTTATCTAATTTTCCACCTTTAACAATCATTCGCTTGCCAGTTCCAAGATTAAAAGATGTGTTTTTTATTTGTTTTACCCAAGGTTGATTATAATATTCAGCTAAAAACATAAACAATCTTTTTACACCTATATGTTTACAGTTCAACAATAACTCATTAACCGTTTTAGGACGTAATGTTGTCAAACTTTCCATAAGCTCTGCTGCAAAAGTGAAAGAAATATCTTTTGTAACTACGAGCAATAACATTTCCATTATTGCCCTTTCAGCTGTAGATATTGTTAATGACCAATTTTTTATAGGGCTTGATATTGTTACAAGGCCTAATCTATTTTTTGTTTTTGAGAACAAGTTTTTACGCATAAATTTCAAATAGTCATTAGGAAGGACATTTTTTATCCATGCGGGGATATTTGAATCTATAAAAACAAATATTTGTTTCTCTCCCTTTAATCTCAAGTAGTGAGAATAGCCGTGCAGATTTAAAGCCGTTTCAGCTCCTATATGTAAATTTTTATCATCATTAACGTGTTGTAAAGAAGCTACGAGTCCCTGCCATGTGACCTCTGTTGTTTGTCTGGTATATGCCCCATTACCTACTAATTTCAACCATCCATTTTTAACGTATTTATGTAGTAGTTGTCTGGAATAGCCCTTATTTTGCAACCATTTGCTAGAAACCATAGCCCCTTCAGGCAATAAAAGTTGAAGATTGTTTAATTTTTCTCTATTTTGTATACTCATAGTTTACATTATACCAGAATATTAAACAAAAGCAAAAAACATAAAAGCCCCCCTCACCTTGCATCCTCTCCCTCAAGGGGAGAGGCAAATAAGGAAAGATTGTCATTCCGTACTTGAACCGGAATCTCGTTTTTACGCTGTATCTATTACCAGCGTGGATTAAGTTAGAGATCCTGAAACAAGTTCAGGATTACAAATTGGGCGTTTGGGCATAAAATGGGCGAGTAGAAGAACAAAAGGCTTGAACCTTTTGTTAACATCCCCCCATTCCGTCTTTGCGAGCGCCTTTTGGCGTGGCAATCTCGCCGAAGGCGGAAAAGGAAATGGGAAGGTTGAGAATGTATTTTTTATAATTTTTTTTATATCACTAAACCTGAATAATATTTTATATGTCTAATTAAGTAATAAAAGGTTGGAAAACTTTTTAAAAAAACTATATAATGTTAAGGAGGTGATAAAAATGAAATTTAAAAACTTTATGATATTGGCTTCGGCTCTTTTTCTGATAGTGGTTGTTCTGAGTGCGCAGGAAAACATGCCTTCAAGACGAAGGACTACACGTCCTGAAGCAACTCAAGGTTCTGGAAGAACACAACAGACCGAAAGAACACAACGTCCTGATAGAACTGGAGGACAGAGAACTACTCCTCAGCAGGCAAGCGAGATGTATATGAACAGAATAAAGAATACTCTTGAAATTTCTGACGAGGAATGGGAAGTTGTGAAACCAAAAGTGGAGAAGGTTAGGACTGCTCAGATGAATACTCAACGTGCAGGTGGGATGCGTGCTGGGCGAAGAACTGCTGGTGGAACTCAAGTTCAGGTGACACCTTTTCAAAAAGCCTATCAAGAACTCCAGGCGGTGTTAGGTAATAAAGATTCTTCTCCAAAAGATATTTCCACAAAACTTGCAAATTTACGTGAAGCCAGAAAAACAAATGAAGCCGAACTTGCACAAGCAAGAAAAGAGTTGAAAGAAATTTTGACCCAAAGGCAGGAGGCGCAACTTGTTTTGAATGGGTTGCTTGAATAAACAATTTGAGGGACCGCTCTCATTGTAATGTGAGGGCGGTCCTTCACCAATAAAATGAAAAATATATTTTCTAATTTGTTGAAAAAAGGAATTTTAAACGAAGAATCAGCAGAAGCCGTTAAATCCCTTTACTTATCAGGAACCTCCTTAGATGAATCTCTATTATCTCGTTCGGGGGTGCCCGAAGATGTTCTTCTGAGGTTTCTAAGCAAAGAGTTTGGTATACCATATTTAGAGAATATCGAAGAGCAACTTCCTGCAAGGGAATTTCTATCTGTTTTTCCTGCTCATATTCTTTTAAATAAAGGAGTGTTGCCTTTAAAGGAAGAGGCGGGGGTGATAGTTACTGCCACAAGTAAGGTTTTTGATACTTCGGGAGTTGATGAGTTAAGGGTTGTTACAGGGAAAGAGTTTAATGTTGTTCTTGCAACTTCTTCTGAGATTGAAAGGTCCTTAAGAAAATTGCTTGGGGTAGGGGCTGATACTGTTCAATCGCTTATTTCCAGTAGTGAAGATAATGCTTTAACTGTTCTTTCGGAAGAGAGTGATACTGGGGTTGATATTACTGCTGAAGCTGAAGATGCTTCTATTATAAGGTTTGTTAACCAGGTGTTGAAGGAAGCGATTGATTTAAGGGCTACAGATGTCCATTTTGAACCGTTTGAAAATGAGTTGAGAGTTCGTTATAGGGTTGATGGGGTCTTGCAAGATGCGGTTGTTCCTTCTGACATAAGACGGTTTCAAGCTGCGATAGTTTCTCGTTTAAAGATATTAAGTTCTCTTGATATAGCAGAGAAGAGGTTGCCTCAAGATGGAAGAATTAAGTTGCTGGTTTCCTCTCAAGAGATTGATGTGAGGGTTTCGGTTATCCCTATGTTGCACGGTGAAGCAGTAGTATTAAGGTTGTTAAATCGTAGTATTGCTCTCCTTGGGCTTAAAGAACTTGGGATGTCTGAAAGGGATAGGGGTATTTTTAACGGAATACTTGAACTTCCTCACGGAATAATTCTTGTTACTGGTCCTACCGGTAGCGGTAAAACAACAACTCTATATGCAGGGTTGTCCCACATAAATGACGCTGAAAGAAAGATTATAACTATTGAAGACCCAATAGAATACCATCTTCGCGGGATTAACCAGATACAGGTCTCAACCAGAGCTGGGCTTACTTTTGCTAAAGGTTTACGTTCTATACTTAGGCATGACCCTGATGTTGTTCTTGTTGGTGAAATTCGAGACTATGAAACTGCGGAGATTTCAGTTCAAGCCTCTCTTACAGGTCACCTTGTTTTTTCTACTTTACATACCAATGATGCACCGGGCGCTTTGACTCGTCTTGTTGATATGGGTGTCGAGCCATACCTTGTTGCGTCTTCTCTTGAAGCCGTTCTTGCGCAAAGACTTGTTAGGTTGATATGTTCTGAGTGTAAAGAAGAGTTGCCAAAAGAAGATATTTTGCGACTTAAAAAAGAGTATGGCGACGAATTGCCTGAAATTATTTATAGAGGGAAAGGGTGTAGGAGGTGTCAAGGTACAGGCTATAAAGGAAGAACTGGTGTTTTTGAATTTATGAATGTTACAGACAATATACGCAATCTTATAATTGAACGTGGTTCTTCGAGAGATGTAAGAATAGAGGCATCTAAACAAGGAATGATGAGTTTAAGAGAAGACGGTTGGCGGCTTGTTAGGGAAGGAGTTACAACTGTGGAAGAAGTTGTTAGGGTTACTAAGGACGAGAGAGGTAATGGTAGGGTTTTGAATGGGTTAGAAATCTAATAAGGTGTTTCTTTAATAAAGTTTTTCATTACTTTTGAATTAAAATATGCCACAATTTATATATACTGCTATAAAAAATAATGGGGAAAAGTTTTCTGGTAAACTTGAGGCAGAATCGAGAGAGGTTGTCTTAAACCATATATACGAAAAAGGTATGAGACCTGTCTCTGTAGTAGAGCAGGGCGGAAAACCCCTGATTTCTGTAGAAAGAGATAATTCTACTAAAAGGGCTGGTAGGGTTCCTCAAGGTAGCGTTGAGGTTTTTTTAAGACAGTTGGCTAACCTTTTGACCGCAGGCATTCCTCTCAATCGAGCCATTGAGATTATTGTTAGAGAGGTTACTCATCCGGCTGTAAAAAAGCAGTGGAATTCAATAAAAAACGATGTTGTTGGGGGAGAATCTCTTGCTAATGCTCTTTCAAAATGGCCTCAATCTTTTCCTCCTGTTTATGTTGCTATGGTTAAGGCAGGGGAAACAGGGGGATTTTTAAGTGTTGTTTTAGAACAGATAGCCGACTTTAAACTAAGGGAACAGGACCTTAAAGGTAGGGTTAAATCGGCTCTTGTATACCCTATGCTTTTGGTTGTTATGGCTGTTGTTGTTCTAACATTTTTAATGATATACTTTATTCCTCAATTTTCTTCTATTTTTGAAGAGTTTGGTGGTTCTTTGCCGTTGTTGACACGTTTTATTATGGGTGCGAGTAATTGGGTGGTAAGGTATGGTGTTCTGTTGGCAGTGGCAATATTCTTAATGGTTATTTCAATAAAAAGAGTCCTTTCTGGGAAGGCAGGGAAAAAATCGGTTGAACAAGCGTTAATCAAGATACCTGTTTTAGGGGCTGTTATGCTCAAGTTTGGGCTTGTTAGGTTCTGTAGGATGCTTGGTACCCTCCTTGAAGCAGGGGTTTCTCTTGTTATTTCTCTTAATGTTGCAAAAGAAGCAATAGGTAACCAATCTCTTTCTGATGCTGTGACTTACGCTATTGATAAGGTTAAAAATGGAGTAAGTTTAGCAAAAGGGCTCTCTTCAGATACAAAATTGTTCCCGCCTACTGTTTTAGAGATGATAGCAGTTTCCGAAGAAAGTGGGAGGTTGGATAAAGAGTTGTTAAGGATTGCTTTAACTTATGAAGGAGAACTTGATAGGCAACTCCGTATGCTTGTCGCTGTTATTGAGCCAGTATTGCTCTTTTTAATGGCGGGGTTGGTGGGAGCTGTTGTTATAGGTATGTTGTTACCAGTATTTACTTTGCAAGAACTGATAAAGTAGTATGTTTGCAATTCTTCAAGATACTTGGGACAAGATGCGGGTTGTTGACCACTAAATTATAGGAGAAAAAATGGATAATAAAGGAGTAAAGAGTGGGTTTACTTTAATAGAATTGCTACTTGTTATGGTTATTTTAAGTGTATTGGCTACAGTTGTTGTGCCAAAATTTACAAAACGTTCTGAGCAAGCGCGAATAGTGGCTGCTCAATCAAGTATTACCAATCTTGAGGTTGCACTTGAGTCATTTGAGGTTGATACTGGTAGGTACCCTACCTCTGAGGAAGGGTTACAGGCTCTTGTTAGCGCCCCTGCCCAATTGAATAATTGGAGAGGACCTTATGTTAAGAGAGGAGTGCCCAAAGACCCGTGGGGGAATAATTATATATATAAATCTCCTGGTGAGCATAATACCAATAGTTTTGATCTTTATTCCTACGGACCTGATAGACAGGAAGGTGGAGATGACGACATTGACAACTGGTCTGACCAGTAAAAAACTGAATCAAAAGAAAGGGTTTACTCTCCTTGAATTATTATTGGTTATGATTATTATTGCTGTTGTTATGGGTGTAACCGCACCTTCTTTAGGGTTGTTTTCTGGCTCACGACATATAATTAACGCTTCAGCAAATTTTGTTGCTCTAACAGATTATGCTCGTTCACAATCGATTTCTGAAGGACGGATATATAAGTTGAATATAGATAAAAATAAGAATGTTTTTTGGTTGACGGCACGGAATAATGGTAGTTTTGAAAAGATAAATAAAGAGATAGGTAGAAATTTTCTTTTACCTGAAGGTGTTGAAATTGAATCTTTAGAAATTATGTATAGTTATCAAGATACAGAGGTTCCAGGGTTAAGGATGCCAGGACAATGGTACACGGAAGATGAACCTGAAAATCAAGGCGAAGAAAGCATTGTTTTTTCACCTGACGGTTTCATACAACCAGCCACTTTGCGTATGAAAGATAAGAAAGGGAACCTGCTGGAAATAAAATGTTCTTCTCCATCAGATCGTTTTTATGTTGTTCCTATGGAAAGAGATGCTATATGAGTTCTATTGAAATGAAAAAAGGGTTTACTTTTGTTGAAGTTCTTGCAACTCTTACATTTGTTGCGATAGTTCTTCCAGTGATTATGAAAGGTATATCTCTTTCAACTGTTGCGGCGTCTGAAAGTCGGAAACGGTCAGAAGCAACTATTTTGGCTCAAGGCAAGATGTCTGAGATTGTTTCTTCTAATGTTTTTGATTTTGCAGAAGTTTCTGGAGATTTTTTGCCTGAAAATGAAGATTATTCTTGGACTGCTGAATTGATTGGGTGGGAAGGGGAAACCCTCAAAGAACTTATTGTTAAGGTGTTGTGGACATCAAGGAATGAAGAACGCTCAGTAGATCTTTCTACACTTGTGTATATGAGCGATCAGGTAGATATGGAGTAGGTTTTAATAATGATAAAGACCCTCTCTATGGGGAATTCCGTATTTGCGAAAAGGTTAATGAGAGAACAATAGGCATAAAAACGGATATTGCCATGTTTATAAATACTCGCAATGACAAGTAAGGGGGAAGGAGAGTACCAGGATAAGCACAAGAGGAGAAGAATTGTGGGGTGGAAGATTATGAGTACGGGCTAAAGCGAGGAAAAAAATTGAAATGAAATACTTAAATAAGAAAGGGTTTTCTTTAATTGAGATGCTCGCTGCTATGTCTATGATGGCTCTTCTTGCTGGTTCTTTATATTCTGCTATGAATATTGGGTTTAAGGCAAAAAAGAAGAGTGAAGAAGCAATAGCTCCTTTACGGGCAGCTGACATTGCTTTTAATATTATGGGTAGAGACTTGCAGTCTGCTTTACCTCCTCGCGGAATATTGGCAGGACCTTTTATTGGAGATGCAGATTCTATTTCTTTTTTTACTCGGCCAGTAAACACACAAGACGCTGCCCCTGGAATTGCTGGTGTAGAATACCTTTTGACTGCCGACCAGGAGGATGAAGGGAGAGAAAACCTTCTTATGAGAAATGTTAGGTTAAACCTTCTGTCTCTTGAAGAGGTAGAACCTTATGAAGAACAGTTGGCTTATGGCGTAAGTTCTATGGAGATACAATATTTTGATGGGACTGTCTGGCTTGATGCGTGGGATTCTACAACTGTTGGAGATGTTCTTCCTACAGCAGTAGATGTTTCTTTGACTATAAAATTTTCTATATCAGAAAATGGTGAGCAGACACATACATATAGAAGGATATTTCTTTTGACCTGTAAGAGTTCTACCAATGAACAAGTTGTTTCTGGCTTAACAGATGGCGTTTGAATAACAGTTGAAGATTTGAGCTAATGAGAATTGCTTGTAATGATGAAAAAAAATAGTAAAAAGAGCGGTATGGTTTTAATTGTTGCTCTGTGGATAATTGTAACTCTTGCAGGAATGGTTCTTGTTTTTGGGAGAAAAATGAAAATTGAACTATTAATATCTGCTAATCGGCTTGCTGAAGCACAAGTGGAATGGATATCTCAAGGGGCTTTAGCTTATGCGGCTTATCTGGTAGAAAACCTGGATGAAAACGCTATCTTTTTAACTAACGGTTTTGATTGTGAAGCCGTTTCATTAGGTGGAGGTTACTTCTGGTTTTTGAAACAAGGGGAGCAGGATGGATTAAATTATAGTTTTGGTCTTATAGATGAGTCTTCTAAACTTAATTTAAATACTGCTTCTTTTGAAATGTTTTTGATGTTACCGCAAATGACCGATGAACTCGCTGCTTCAATTGTTGATTGGCGTAACCCTGACGAGAGTTCATTTGAGGGTGGTGCTAAAAGTGAATATTATCTCTTATTAAATCCTCCATACCAATGTAAAAACGGACCTTTTGAAACAGTTGAAGAACTACTTCTTGTTAAGGGTTGTAGTATGGAGATATTGTTTGGTGAAGACCTAAATAGAAACGGTTTTCTTGACGAGAATGAAAATGATGGAGCAGAAAATATACCTAACGATAATATGGACGGTATTTTAGATAGAGGTATTTATGATTTTACTACTGTGTATAGTAACCAATCTAATGCTCCTGCTGACCAAGAGGCGATGGTAAATATTAATAGTGCAAACACAGCCGGACTGACAGAACTTTTAAGCGGTATACTTGATGCTAATAGGTTAAATACTGTTATGGGTATTATAAGACGAGGGCGTCCTTTTGAAAATATTTTAGATTTTTATGCCAGAACAGGACTATCTTTAGCTGAATTTCGTCAGATTTCGTCAGAACTAACAGTTGGTGGGAGGGGCAGAAGAGAAGGTCTTATAAATATTAATACTGCTCCTAAAGAAGTTATCGCTTGTTTGCCGGGGTTGGAAGAAGCTGATGTATATGACTTGGTTGAGTATAGAGCATCTTCTGATATTTCTAACCTTGAGGATATATCTTGGGTAGCAGAAGTGTTGACTTCTGAGAAAGCTGCAGAGATAGGTGGCTGGTTGACTACTCGTTCTTACCAATTTTCAGTTGATATCGTTGCTGTTAGCGGGGATGGAAAAGCATTTAAAAGATTTAGGGCTGTACTGGATAAACGTTTTAGTCCACCTCAGGTTCTTTCTTGGCAGGACTTAACAGGGCTGGGATGGCCCCTTGCACCAGAAATATTAACCAATTTAAGGAAAGGGATATCTCCTTATGAAAACTCAATATTTTAATGATGGAGGAATTTAATGTTTAAAAAGAAAACCTTCTTGGGAATACTTCTTGGAGAGCACTCTTTTTTTGTTTCTGAATTATCTTTTAAAGGTAAAACATATTTTGTCAACCGTTCTTTTGAATGGGTTCTACCAGATAACGTATCTGATACTGAACAGTTAGGGGTCCAACTTCAATCTTTTTTACGTTCAAAACGGTTTTCTCTCTCTTCGCCTGTTATTTTTGGAGTTCCTGCTAAATGGGTTCTTTTGAAAGAGAAACGGGTCCCACCTGCTGATAAAGAAACCTTATTAAACCTACTAAGAATTGAGTCAGAAAAAGATTTTTCGATACCTTTAGATGAACTTGTTTTTGATTACACTACTTTTGGAGTAAAAGAAACTGATGGACAGAATCTCTTACTTTTGGCAATAAATAAAAGTAAGATGAATTGGATTTCAAAAATTTCAAAGAAAGCTAAGTTAAAACCTAAAGCGATAATCCCGTATTCCTTTGCTTTGCTTGCCACTAAAGGAGTACCTTCGAATAGTTTAGTGATATATTTTGGTAAAGAATCTTCCGAGTTGGTATTCTTTGTTAATGGGATGCCAGCTTCTTTGAAACATCTTGGCGCTTTTACAGAAATTTCTGAAGAGGCACAAGAAGAAAGGGTTTCTTCGAGTAAACTGGATTTTATTTCACGTGAGATTAAAAGATTTTTTACAATACCACCCGATTACCAAGATGTAACTATACCAACGGAACTGATTGTTTTAGATGATTATGGACTGACAGAAGATGAACTTAAAATTATTGAAAAGAATGTTTCTGTTCCTTGCAAGGTGTTAGGAAAAGAAGATGCTTTTCGTGCTTCAATTGGGCTTGCAAGCAATGGGCGAGATATTAGGACTCTGCCAATAAATTTTCTTCACTCAAAGTTGTTAATTAGAAAAAAGATAGGGTGGAAAGATAACCTTTTGAAAGTTGCTGTTGCTATAGGAGTTGTTTTGATTTTAATAGGGATAGGAATTTTGGATGTTAAGAATAAAACTAATGAAGTTGAGACCCTAAGAAAACAGTTATCAAAAATTTCTCCTGAACTTGATACTGCAAAAGAAACTCTTGATTTTATTTCTTCAATGCAGGATTGGAGGGGTGAGAAAATGGCTTTCATTGAGTGTTTAAGAGAGATGACTCTTTCTTTTCCTGCCGAAGAAAGAATATGGGTTACAAGTATTGCTATACGCGAAGATATGCGAAATCTTATTTCTGGTAAAGCAGTTGATAGTAAAAATGTTATGGAGTTTATTAAGAACCTTCAAAAGAATGACAGGTTTTCTGATGTAAAACTGCTATATATTAGACAGAGTGGAGGGGGCGCCCGTGATAATATATTTGCGATAAGTTTTGTGTTTAATAAAACGGGTGAAATTGATAATGTTGCTCGGAGGGAAGTGAAATGATATTGTCAAAAAGAGAACACAAGATTGGTTTAATAACTTTTGGTGTAATTCTTGTACTGATTCTTGATAGGTTTCTGCTTACCCCGTATTTAAAGAAGAGAGAGGAGTTAATTCTCGAAAAAGAAAATCTTGTTGTTGAACTAAGAAATTCACGTAAAACCCTTTCGCAATGGAAAGAGGTTGGTCCTGATTGGGAAAACCTGACCAGCATTAAGGGTGAGGACTCTGAGTATGGGGTTGTAAACGCTTTGAGAAAATGGGCGGAAGAGAGTGGGGCATCAATATCTTTGTTAAAACCTGAAGGAGAAAATAAAAAATCTAAGTTGAATGAACAAATATATCAAGTGGTGGGAACAGGTTCTATGAAGAATATAAGTGAGTTTTTATGGAAGATGGAGAGTTCTCAGTTACCTATAAAAATAAAAAATTTACAACTTGCTGTTCGTAGAGAAGGTGTTGATGACCTTACTCTTCAAGTACGAATAGGAGAACTGAGTCCACCTACTTTGTTGTCGGGTTCTGATAAAACTAAATCTGAAGCCGAAAAAAGAACGGAAGGAGAAAAATAATGAGAATCATACTCTTTTTGCTTACATTCTTTTACTTTATCAATATTGCGGGTTCAGGTGAAAACAACCTTTATTCTAAAGAAAGATATAACATCCTTTATGAGAAAAACATTTATTTAAAAGACCGTAGTGTTCCAAAAGTTTTACCTCCTGTGGTAGAGAAAGAATCTATTTTGAGAGAAAAACCTATTCGTATGTCAAGAAAAATCTTAACCGGTATAGTTGCTTACGGTTCAGAGTTTGTGGCTTTTTTTGAAGATATTTCTCTTAGAAAAACCGAGCGAGTTAGAAGCGAAAATATTGTTTTAAATAAAAAGATTAAATCAATAACTCTTGATTATGTTGAGTATGTAGAGAATGATAGAGTGTTTCGGGTAAAGGTAGGTGAAAGTATATCTGGGGTTATTGGGCAACCAGACGATGTGGATGTCTCGGCAGTTAATAATATTATTATTCCAGAAAAGCCTCAACCGGTAGAAATTGTCACTACCGAAGTAATAAGGGTGGTTGATAAACCTGATGAGAGCACTCTTTTGGAAAGGTTGAGGTTGCGTAGGCAAAGGGAGTTGCAATAAGAAATAAAAAAGTATGGGGTGTTATCTACTCACTCTGGTACTACGGTGCAAACACCTTCTACGCTTTTGCCTTCTCCCCTTGAGGGAGAAGGATCAAGGATGAGGGGAGTCTTTATACAGACTAAGAGTAAAAGAATAGCAGAGGGATAAAATGGGAGACTACCCCTATATGTCATTCCGGACTTGATCCGGAATCTCGTTTTTCTTGCTACCAGCGTGGGTTAAGTGAGAGATCCTGAAACAAGTTCAGGATGACAAAATTGGGCGTTTGAACGATAAAATGAGCGAGTAGGGGAACAAAAGGCTTGAACCTTTTGTTAACAGCCCCCCATTCCGTCTTTGCGAGCGCCTCTTAGCGTGGCAATCTCGCCGAAGGCGGAAAAGGAAATGGGGAAAAGAAAGACAAAGGCAAGGATAAAGACGAGGGTTGCCACGTCATTAGAAGGCATTCCTCGCAATGCCATAAATGGCAGATAAAACGTATGAGTGAGGAACAATAGGTGACGAAATTTATTGAAATTATATATAGTTTACAAAATTTACTCACAATAAAAAATAGGAGGTTTTTATTTATGAAAATTTTAAGAAAGAGCTCTTTGATACTTTTTGCTTTCTGGGTGTTGGGTGAAATTTTTACGCTAAATGCTCAAGAAGTTGAGCCTGTTCCAAAAAAAGTAACTACTCCTGTTGAAACAATACTTGGGGTGGGAGTTGATGCTTCAAAACCTTCTGTTCAAACTGTACCTCTTCTGCCTAAAGAAGAGGTTGAGGTTCCAAAAGAGAAGACAATACGTCTTAACTTTAAAGATGCTCCTCTTGATACAATTCTTCAATATATGTCCGAGGTTGCTGGGTTTTCGGTTATTAGAGAAACTACAGTTGAAGGAAGAATTACTGTTATCAGCAGGCAACCTATAACTTTACCTGAGTCTGTTGCCTTGTTAAATGTTGCACTTAAAGAAAAAGGTTATGCAGCGATATCTATGGGTAAAACTTTAAAGATAGTTCCTTTGTCTGACGCAAAAAAGAGAAATATTCCTGTACGTTCAGGGAATAACCCTGATTTAATTGAGCCTACAGATATGGTTGTTACTCAAATAATTCCCATTAGATATTTGAATATTACTCAATTAAAACAAGACTTGACTCCTCTGCTACCAACTTATGCTGAACTTACCGCTAACGTTAGTAGTAGTTCTCTTATTCTTACGGATACTGAGGCAAACATCAAACGTATTGTAGAGATTGTTAAAGCTTTAGATACAGTTGTTTCTACTGTTGCTGAGGTTAAAATCTTTCAGCTTGAATATGCTAACGCTTCGTCTACGGCACGACTTATAAACGAAATGTTTAAAGTTGAGCAGGTCGCACAACGTCCTGGACAACCTGGGGTAGTACAAGCATCTGCACGATTTACGGGTAGAGCAGGTCAAACACAAGCAACTCGAACTGCTGCCCCTGCAGATGGAGGACAAGCCAATGTTAAAGTTAACGCATCGTCTGATGATAGGACCAACATTTTAATGGTAAGTGCTCCCCCTGATGTTATGAAAGTTGTTGAAGATATTGTAAAGGAATTAGATTCAAGTCCTGCCGAGGAGCAAGCTGTTTTTCTTTATAGTGTAAAAAACGCTAAGGCAAAGAATATTGAAGCAATATTGAATAATCTTTTTGGGACAAGTGCTACTGGTACTGCTGGAAGAGCGGCTGCTGCCAGAACGGCTACCCAGCGAGCGCAAAGTACTGCAATGGCAACTACTCTAACAGCCAGCAATCTTGTTGGGCAGGTATATGTGGTTGCAGATGCAGATACGAATTCTCTGATGGTTATGACGGCTTCTAAACATTTTGAACGTGTAAAAGAGATTATTGAAGACCTTGATAAACCAGTTCCTCAGGTGCTTATTAAGGTTCTTATTGCTGAGGTTACCCACGATAAATCTCTTGATTTGGGGACAGAGTTCTCATTACTTAACCTCACTTCTGATGGAAGCAGAAAAATATTTAGTAAATTTGGGGTTTCTGATCCCACTTCAGGGTTGGGTATAAGTTTGGTTGAGCAGGATTTATCAATGGCTGTTAGTGCTCTGCAAAAGGTGGGTAAACTTGATGTTCTCTCTCGTCCGTATATCCTTGGAAGTGATAACCAAGCCGCAAGGATTACTGTTGGGCAGAGGGTTCCTTTTATCACCAATTCTCGTATGACAGATTCCGGTCAAACTATAAATACTATACAATATCAAGATATTGGAATAATATTAACTGTCACTCCTCATATTAACCCTGCAGGGTTGGTTATTCTTGATGTTACTCCAGAAATTTCGGCTTTAACTGGAACAACTGTACCTATATCAGAAAATGTTAATGCTCCAGTATTTGCTAAACGTTCTGCAACAAGTAGAGTGGCTATTCAGGACGGACAAACTATAGTTATTGGTGGGCTTATGGAGGATAAAAAGACAGAAGAAGTGAGAAAAATCCCTTTACTTGGTGATATACCTTTAATAAATACACTTTTCAGACGTACCACTTCTGATAACACAAAAACAGAACTTCTTATATTTTTAACTCCTCACGTTGCTGCTATGCCAGAAATGTTAACAGATATATCTGCTGGAGAACTTGAAGGTGTAACTATTACTCCTAAAGCCATAAAACCAGGCGCTTTTGATAAATATTTGAAAGATATGAGCAGGCGTGGTGTTGAAACTAACGATGTTGAGCAGAACCTACAAATCAATATAGAGGTTCCAGATATTGAAGGTATTGAAAAATAAAAGTAAAAAGCCCCCTACTAAAGTTATAGTAGGGGGCTTTCTGTTTTACGATTTCTGTCTGTAAACTGCCATTTTACTTAGGAGCATCTCCCCAATCAGGTATATCAAGCAGTTCTCCATCTTTTAATGCAGACTTGTGGGCAACTGCACCCATTGCCATATATCTTACAGATTCCCAAACGTTTATGGCAGGAGTTCTTCTTTGCGCAACAGCATCAATAAATTCGTGAACAAGAAATGGATGAGAACCGTAGTGTCCTTTTGGAGTGTAGTCCATATTCTCAACCTCGTTTGCAGTAAGAAAATGGTTTTCTGCAAGTATAAATCCTTTTTGAACTTCTCTTGGTAGGGGATCTCTCATCTCTTCACGGGTTAATTCATCTATTCCTTTTTCAGGTCTAAAATTTGCAGGGTCATCGTTATACTCTCTTTTTGTCCAATGCCACTTCCTATCTCGCCAGGTTCCATTTGTTCCATAAATATTTATCTCATACCCGTGCCCGGTTATTTCTCGGTATTCCCTTGCTGTAATTGTAGCACCGTTGCTCATATGGAAGAAACCCGTTGTATTAGCCATACCACCTTTACCGTAAGAATCGTAACCTGTGAAGGGTATCCCTAAAGCAGACACTTTAACAGCGTGTGCTCCCATAATTGAGCAAGGGCCAGAGACAGAATGGGTGGGATAGTGCATAGGACCTCCCCTTATTCCTTTGGAAGTATATTTTTCTTTTACAGTTTTTCTCCATTCTTTCCCTGCTTGGCTATCACCTCTTGCTTTTCCTACTTGAACCAAGTTACATCCCCAAGCACCAGAATAATCGTGGCTATATTCACATTCAGCGCTTATAAATCTACCAAATGCGCCTTCCTTGTTTTTGCGTCTTAAAAACATCATTTCTGGGTGGTAGTAGGATGTTTCCATAAGCATATAATGGTTACCGGTCTCCTCTACTGTTCTTACAAGTTTATCGCACCAATCGAGTATTTCGTCGCTATCTGGAACACTTATAATGGGAACAGCAGACATTACCTGTTTGCCAGATTTTAATGCTTGTATACACTGGGGAGCATGTAACCACGGCTGAGTCATTATAACAAGAGCATCCAGATCCGCTTTGCATATATCATCAAGTGTGAAGTAGGCATCTTTCGGGTCAAACTTATGTTGCATAAACGGGTCTTCTGCTATCTTTTTTACCCTTTCTGGTTCTCTGTCACATAATGCTATCCGATCAACATAAGGGTGAGCCTTAAAACTGTCTGCAAAATTGGTACCAAATGAACCTAAACCAACAAGACCAATGCTAATACCCATTTTTTCTCCTTTGTTTTTAACTGAGTTCTTCTGAATTTGGTTATACTACCTTTTGAGTTTGTCTTACCTCTTTTCTTTATCCTTCACTTCATCACCTATGGAGAAGTAGTAAAAACGAGATGCAATTCCACCTAAATTTTCCTCCCTCTGGGGTACTCGGGATAAGTCCCAAGTGTAGAAGGCAAAAACAGGAATAAATAACACTTTATACTTTTTTACACCTTACTTTATTTAGGGGCATCTCCCCAATCAGGTATATTAAGAAGTTCTCCATCTTTTAAAGCGGACTTATGAGCAACTGCACCCATTGCCATATACCTTACGGCTTCCCAAATGTTTATGGCAGGAGTTCTTTCTCTGTAAACAGAGTCAATAAACTCGTGTACCAGATGTGGATGTGAACCGTAATGTCCTGTGGGACTGAAGTCCATATTTTCTACTTCATTGACTGAAAGAAAATGGTTTTTAGATAGAATAAATCCTATTTGAACCTCACGGGGGAGTGGATCTCGCATCTCTTCTGGAGTTAAAACCTCCGTGCCGCTTTCTGGTCGAAAGTTTGCAGGGTCATCGTTATACTCTCTTTTTGTCCAATGCCACTTTCTATCTCGCCAGGTTCCGTTTGTTCCATAAATATTTATCTCATACCCGTGCCCGGTTATTTCTCGGTATTCTCTTGATGTAATTGTAGCACCGTTGCTCATATGGAAGAAACCCGTTGTGTTAACAAAGGCAGTATTTTTGGCGTAATAGTCATAACCACTTGCGGGTAACCCTAAGGCAGATACCTTGAGAGCGTGGGCTTTCATAATAGAGCAAGGTCCTGAAACAGAATGGGTTGGATAGTGCATTGAACCGCGTAGGATTCCTTTGTCTGTATATTTTTCTTTTACAATCTTTCCCCATTCCTGTCCTGCCTGACTCGCGTATCTATCCTTTCCAACCTTAACAAGATTGCAACCCCAAGCTCCGCTATAATCATGGCTATATTCACATTCAGCGCTTATAAATTTCCCAAAAGCACCCTCTTCGTTCTTCCGTCTTAAGAACATCATCTCAGGGTGGTAGTAAGAGGTTTCCATAAGCATATAATGTTGACCTGTCTTTTCAACAGTTTTTACCAGTTTATCGCACCAATCAAGTATTTCGTCGCTATCTGGAACACTTATAATGGGAACAGCAGACATTACGTGTTTACCAGATTCTAACGCCTGAATACATTGAGGAGCGTGTAGCCACGGTTGGGTCATTATAACAAGAGCATCCAGATCTGCTTTGCATATATCATCAAGTGTAGGGTAAGCATCTTTCGGGTCAAACTTATGTTGCATAAACGGGTCTTCTGCCAACTTTTTTACCCTTTCTGGCTCTCTGTCGCATAATGCTATCCGGTCAACATAAGGGTGTGCTTTAAAACCATCTACAAAATTGGTACCAAATGCACCTAAACCAACAAGACCTACACTAATACCCATTTTTTCTCCTTTGTTTCAACTGACTTCTGCTGAATTTGGTTATGTGACCTTTTGTGCTTGTCTTACCTCTTTTCTTTATCCTTTACTTTGTCACCTTTGGAGAAGTTGTAAAAACGAGATGCAATTTCACTTAAATTTTACTCTCCTCCCTTGGGGGTACTCAAACAAGTCCCAAGGGTAGAAGGCAAAAGGGGGCGCATCCCTTTTCGCCCTTGTCGTTACGAGGAGCGTTATTAAACAGTTTTAGGTATATAAACTGTATCTTTTAATGCTTCTCTTGCAACCCTTATAACGTTTTCACCAAGAATTTTTCGTATATCAGAATCAGAATAACCTCTCTGAACAAGAGCAACTGTGTATAGAGGCCAGTTTGTCCAAGCGAGTTCAGGTAGATTTTTTTCAAATGTAGCAAGTTGTTCAGGAGTAAACTCTTTTTCTCTATGAAGTTTTTCCCAGATAGGTTTTTTATGAGGTGCTTTAGGCAGATTGTCTAACTGACCTTCTCTAAGGCTGCAACTATACCCTCTATCAGTTGCAATTGCAACATAGTCGGCTCCAAATTTTTTAGCAACATAATCTATATGGTTAATAAAATCTTGAATACCGCCGTTGCCACCAATAAATTTTTGAAGGCTACATATTCCCATAAATCCACCACTGTCTGCTATACCTTTTATTATTTCATCATTTTTAGAACGGTAATGGTTATGGTTAAGTTCGTGGCATACTGAGTGGCTTGCTACAACAGGTTTGGATGAGACTTTGATTGCGTCCAAACAGGTCTGCCAACCAGTGTGGGCTATATCAACTATTATTCCCACTCTGTTCATCTCTTTTATTGCTAGTTCTCCAAAATCGCTTAATCCGCCGTTGGCAAGTTCCGCACACCCGTCGCCAAGCATATTTCTGCGGTTATAAGTTAGGTGCATCATTCTTATTCCGAGCATAAAAAACAGTTTGAGTAAGTGTAACTCTTCTTCTGCAGATTCCCATCTTTGTAATAAAGGAACTCCATTTGAAGTGAAGTAGAGACAATGTTTATTCTCCTTTTTTGCTTTAACTATATCGTCAGGAGTGACTGCTTTAAAAACAAAATCTTGTTTCATATCAGTAATAAGAGTGAACCTTGCTAATCTTTCCAAAATACATAAAGGGTCTTGGGTTTCTTCACCAGCGTTCTGGAAAGTGCAGGTTATCCCTGTCTGGTCAAGAGCAAGTTTATACTGGTCCCAGAGGTGTTGGTCAAGTATACAACTTACAGGACGTGTTTCCTGTATATATTTATGCACCTCCCAAGCTGAGGGTTTTTTATCGAGCATCTCTTGTAAATCTTTTGCTGGTACATACGTTGCTCCCGGAGTAAAACCATACGGTTCGCAAACAATAGATTCTTTATGTAATTGCAAACCATATTCCAGGTCCCTTTTGGTAGGTTTCAACGCTGCCAGGGCTGCATTCCATTCTAACTGATTTACTTTTACCTCCATTTTGCCTCCTTTTACATAAGTTTAGGTGTTAAGTTTTGACTTTTTTAGTTTTTTTGTATATTATATGGATAGATTTTTTTAATTATACCATATTTTAAGGAGAGAACAAATGAGCAAGAAAAAAGATATTTGCAAAGTTTGGTTAGATACTAAAAAGACTGTAGAACAAAGAGTGGAATTACTATTAGCAGAAATGACTTTAGAAGAAAAAGTCGATCAGACAGGTGGTTCTTATTTTGGGGATATTGTTATTGGCGATGGAGATTATGGCGCTGATCCAAATGTTGGAGGTGCTTCATCTAAAAAAAATGTTGCTAAAACAAACAAATATAAGTTTTCACCAGAAAAAATGCAGGAAGTAATAGATAATTTGGGTACCGGTGTCCTTCAAAACTATGTTTATCATTCTTACGAAAACCCTGAAGATAACATCGAAGGTTATATAAATATGGTAAATGAAGCACAAGAATATATTTTAAATAATACACGGTTAGGGATTCCTGCTTTAGTTACAACTGAAGGTGTTCACGGACATTGGGCACCCGAAGCAACTGTATTTCCTCACGCTATATCTGTTGCAAGTTCGTGGGATACTGCTCTAATAAAAAAGATGGGAGAAATAGTCGCAAAAGAGGCTCGGGCGGCTGGTGCTGCTCAACTATTCTCTCCTGTTTTAGAACTTGCTCGTGAACCTCGGTGGAGCAGAATGCAGGAAACCTACGGAGAAGACCCATATCTTGTTGAAAGGATGGGTGTTAAATATATTAAAGGAGTACAAGGAAAAGAGCCACTTTTAGGTCGAGAGCATTGCGCTGCTACTGCAAAACATTATGTTGCCCACGGTAGTCCAGAAGGAGGGCTAAACCACGGACCTGTTAGTGTTGGTTCAAGAGAGATGAAACAAATGTTTTTACGGCCATTTGAAGCTGCAGTAAAGGAAGCTGGTGTTCTTTCTGTTATGCCAGCATACCACGAAATAGATGGAGTACCGCTTGCTTGTCACTATGAGTATCTTACAAAAGTTTTACGTCACGAATGGGGGTTTAAGGGATACACTTTTTCGGATTGGGGTTCGGTGGAGATGTTGATGACACGCCATTTTGTAGCAGGAACCCTTGAGGAGACAGGTAAAATGGCATTAGAAGCTGGTATGGACGTTGATGCTCCTGTAAAATCCTATGGTTTTAAATTGGTTAAAATGGTGAAAGAAGGCAAGGTTGATGTTAAATATGTAGATGAAGCAGTAAGACGTGTGTTGAGGTTAAAGTTTATTCTTGGTCTATTTGAAAACCCTTATGGAGATTTACAGAAGACTAAAAAGATTAGAAATTGTGTTGAACATAAAAATTTTGCTCGAAAAGTTGCTCAAGAATCTATTATTTTGTTAAAAAATGAAGGCAATATTCTTCCTTTCGGAAAAGATATCAAATCTATTGCTGTTATTGGACCAAACGCAACAGAAGCTCAACTTGGAGATTACTGCGTTGCTCATAAAAACATTTTAAGCCCTCTTGATGGAATTAAAAAAAGAGCCCCAAAAGGAGTAAAAGTAGAGTATGCTAAGGGTTGTGATTTATGGAAAAAAGACGATTCTGGCTTTGCTGAAGCAGTGGCTCTCGCAGAAAAATCTGATGTGTCTGTTTTGTTTATAGGAGAAGCAAAAGAAATATGTAATGAGGGTAGAGATATGCACTTTGTAGAATTGGCAGGAGTTCAGGAAGAGTTGGTTAAAAAAATTGTTGCAACAGGAAAACCGGTAGTAGTTGTTCTTGTGAACGGTCGAAGCCTTGCTATTCCTTGGATAGCCGAAAATGTACCTGCTATTCTTGAAACCTGGTTTGCAGGAGAAGAGCAAGGGAACGCTATCGCAGATATTCTATGGGGCGATGTTAACCCAAGTGGAAAACTACCTGTAAGTTTACCTCGTTCAACAGGTCACCTACCAGTTTTTTATAACCATAAACCTTCAGCAAGAGGTAGTTATAAGAGACGTGGTTCACCTGAAAAATTAGGGATGGACTATCTTTTAAGTGCAGCAGAACCGTTGTTTGAATTTGGATATGGGCTTAGTTATACCACATTTAAATACTCTGAATTAAAAATAACACCTAAAAAAATATTACCTGCAGGTGAAGTTACAGTTTCTGTTAAGGTAAAAAATACAGGTAAAAGAGAAGGTGCAGAAGTTGTTCAACTATATATAAATGATATATATAGCAGTATGGAAACCCCAATAAAGCAGTTAAGAAGGTTCGAAAAAGTCTGGTTGAAACCTAATGAAGAACGTAATGTTGTGTTCACATTAAAACCAGAGGACCTTGCTTTTGTAAACCTTCAAATGGAATGGATGGTTGAACCTGGCGAGTTTGAAGTAATGGTTGGAAACTTAAAAAAGACCTTCGTGGTAGAATAAATTTCTTTAGTTTATCAGTTAAGGAATTTTTGTAACAAACCAATCCTTTATTATCGTTGTCTATTTTTGCAATATTGAATGATAGTGATAAAAAAAGGATTGGTTTGCTATTTTAGGCTAAAAACAATTATTCGTCTTCCTCGTCTTCATCTTCTTCAAATAGAAGGTCTTCTATGTCTGCAGTTACTATCTCATCTGAGTCGCAGATGGGACAGTTATCGGGTTCTGAGTTTCCATCGCAGATAGGACAAAAAACGTCACCACAGGCAAGACATTTCATCAATATATCGCCACATTTATCACATAAATAATCTTTTCCGTACATTAGTGCTCCTTAAAAATGTTAAAATTTAATTTATAATAAAATAACCAGAAATACTTGTATTGTCAAGACTTCACTTATTTTTCTTTTAAATTTGATTTTTGTAGGTTTTAATCGGGACTGTTTTCTGGTTCATTTGAAGGGAGTTCTTCAACATTTTTAAGTTTTGATTGTATCTTTCTTGTTCTTACTCCAACAAGTTGGTCTATCTCTTCACCTGCTAATCTTATTTTGTTTTGTGCCTTTTTTAAAACATCTCCAAAAGTATCAAACTCTTTCTTGACAGACGCAAGAATATTCCATACTTCGCTTGTTCGTTTTTGTATTGCAAGAGTTCTAAATCCCATATATAAACTATTTAAAAACGCTGCGAGAGTGGTAGGTCCAGAGATAATTATTTTATATTCTTTCTGCAAAGTTTCAATAAGGTTAGGTTGTTTAACTACTTCAGCATATAACCCCTCAAATGGAAGAAAAAGTATACCGAAATCTGTTGTTTTGGGTGGATTGATATATTTAGTGTTTATTTCTTTTGCAGAATTTTTTATTACACCCTCTAAATCTTTCTGTGCCTTTGATATTTTTTCTCTATCGCTTGTTTCGTACGCATCAAGAAGTTGTTGGTAGCTCCCAATAGGAAATTTAGAATCTATGGGGAGGTAGACAGTTCCTTCTGAATCTTTGCCTGGAAGTTTTATTGCAAATTCAACATTCTGTTGAGAACCCTCTCTTGTGCACACATTTGTTTCATATTGTTCCGGAGAAAGTATATTTTCGAGAATACTTCCAAGTTGAATTTCTCCTAACATACCGCGTGTTTTGACGTTCGAAAGAACTTTTTTAAGATCGCCTACTCCTGTAGCAAGAGTTTTCATTTCACCGAGCCCTTCATGTACTTGTTTTAACCTATCGCTTACCTGATTAAAGGATTCTGTTAACCGTTTTTCAAGGGTAGATTGAAGTTTTTCATCAACGGTGGCTCTCATCTCTTCAAGTTTTTTAGAGTTTTCTTCTTGTAATGTTTTCAAACGTAACTCTACTGCCTCTCTGACTTTTTCAATTTTTTCTTCATTGTTTTTAGATAGAGCAGAAATCTGGTTAGCGAACGAGTCGAACTGGTTTCTCTGAGTATTAGATAGTTCGGAAATGATTTTAGTGAGAGTTTCGCTCTGGTATCTTAATGAGTTGGTGTTATCTTCTAATAATGTTTTTAACCCTTCTTCCATAGAGAGTTTCATAGTACTAATTTTTTCTTCGTTGTTTTTAGATAGAGCAGATATCTGGTTAGCGAAAGAATCGAACTGGTTTCTCTGGCTATTAGATAATTCGGAAATAATTTTTGTTAGGGTTCCGCTCTGTTGCCCTAAAGAGTTGTTCAGTTCTTCTCTCATCTCACGTCCTGCTTTTTGGTTCTCCTCTCTGTTTCGTGAAAACTCGTCTTTTAAAAAAGGTTCAATTTTTTTTATTTCTTTGTCTATTTCAGTCAAAAAGGATGAGTATTCTGAGTTATCTGTCTTTTTAATAAGTAAATATAGATTAATAATTAAAAGAATAATTGTTAAAAACGAAAGGATGATTAGGGTAACCATTGAGACCCTCCTAATAATAAGATTGATTTTAATGAATAGTAGTTTTCTTACTATATTTTATAGCAATTTTGCTCTTTTTCCAAATTTGCACAGTAAAATTGGAACCATTTTCCAATAATCTATTTTTGCGAGGAGTGATTATCACGAGCACCCCGAGGGGTACTCAGAATAAACTTATCTTTTATCTTATTTCCTTGTTTCATTACTTTGCTACTACATTACTTAAGGGTATAATGATATTATGGAGGTGATACAAATGTTGTGTAAACGGACTTATAAGAACCAGATTACCCTGCCTAAAAAAATTGTCGAAAAATTCGGTGATGTGGAATACTTTTATATTGAGGTAGAAAAGGATAGGATAATTCTAAAACCTGTAGAAATTAAACCTTCAGTTTCTTTATCACAGATTAGAGAAAACATCTCTTCTTTGGGAATGACAGAAAAAGATATAGATGATGCTATTTCTTGGGCACGGAGAAAATAATGCCTAAATTAAAAGTTGTAATTGATACAAATATATTTATTTCTGCAACTCTTTTTAGTGGAGAAGCCAACAGATTGGTCTCTTTATGGCAGAAAAACTATATTCAACTGTTGATGTCAAAGCAAGTTTTAGAAGAATACTTAAGGGCGTTGAATTATCCAAAATTTGGACTAACAGAAATTCAAATTAAGTATATTACAGAAGAAGTGCTCCTGCCTTATATCTTTCCTTTAATAGTAAAAAGAAAAATATCTATAATTAAAAACGACCTTTCTGATAATAAGTTTCTTTCTCTTGCTTTGGAAGGAAAAGCCGATTTTATTATTAGTGGCGACAAACATATTCTTGAGTTAAAAAAAATTGAAAATATTAGAATAGTGTCTCTTAAGGAGTTTTTTAGTTTTGTCTAAAGAAGAGTAAGAGTGAGTAGACACCCCATACGCTTCTCTTTTAACCTTACCTTTGTTTTTTTCGTTAAAAAAGTATGTGTTTAGGAACGAATTACGAGGTGCAAACCGACGCTTTTTGTCGTTGCGAAGGAACGCTTTGTGTGACTGCGGCAATCCTCGTTTTTATCCTATACACTATTGTTTATTCCCATTCCTTTTCCGCCTTCGGCGAGATTGCCACGTTAAGAAACCCCTCCTACGCCAAGGCTTCGGCGGGTAAAGCTCGCAAGATAAATTACAAAAGACGGAATGGGGGG
>JALNXB010000028.1 GCA_023230585.1 bacterium | reverse complement strand
TAACCCACGCTGGTAATAGGCACAACATAAAAAACGAGATTCCGGATCAAGTCCGGAATGACAAATAAGGGGGAGTCTAATTTTTTATCATTACGTCTTTCGTTTTTGGTTAAGTTGCTAACTCCCCCCTCATCCTTGATCCTTCTCCCCATAGGGTAGAAGGCAATAAGGGAGTGAGTAGACACCCCATACTTTTTTACCCCATTTCCTTTTCCGCCTTCGGCGAGATTGCCACGTTACGAAGCCCCTCCTACGCCAAGGTATACCTGCCGAAGCTTCTATTTTAGCGTAGGTTGGCTTCGGCGGGTAAAACTCGCTAGACAAAATACAAAAGACGGAATGGGGGGGCTGTTAACAAAAGGTTCAAGCCTTTTGTTCATCTACTCTGAGCCTGTTAAGCCCTTCGGAGATGTCTTATATGCAGAAGGGTGAGTTCTCAGAGTGCCCGATTGTTACGTAGAAGGTGTATGCGCCGTAGTACCAGAGTGAGTAGACACCACATACTTTTTTCCCCCTTGACAGAACAAAAAAACTGAGGTAAAATAAGGGTTAACTAACTTTGTTAGACAAGACTAACTTTTTAAGGAGAAACTCAAATGTTGAGATTAAATAGTGCTGTCAATGGATATTACAGAATAGTAAGAATTGGGTTAGAATGTCCTGAAGCAAAGAGGCGTTTAACCACACTTGGTATTTTTGTTGGAGATATTATAGAAGTAACTAAATCTTCCCCTGGACCTGTAATTTTTAAAAAAGGTGAAACCAGCATAGGTATAGGGCAAGGCATTGCAATGTGTGTATCAGTTATCCCTTTAAAACTTAGCAGAGGACGTTTAATATGAAAGAAAAAACAATTATTCTTACAGGCAACCCCAACACTGGAAAAACTACCCTTTTCAATTCTTTGACTGGTTTACATCAAAAGACAGGCAATTGGCCTGGTGTTACAGTAGAAATAAAAGAAGGTTTTTTTACTCATAACGACACAAGATACAAAGTTATGGACCTTCCTGGAACCTATTCTCTTACATCTTTTACCGAAGACGAAAAAATTGCCAGAGACATACTTGTTAAAAAGAATGCCGATACTGTTGTAGTTGTTGCCGATGCAACCAACCTCGAAAGAAGCCTATACCTTGTTACCCTTATGCTTGAACTTGAACAGAATGTTATTGTTGCTGTAAATATGTGTGACGCTGCTGAAAAGAAAGGAATCAATATTAACATAAAACAGCTTGAAAATATAATGGGTATTAAGTTTGTTCTAACAACTGCAAACAAGAATATTGGAATATCTGAACTAAAAGATTTGATACATTCTTCCGCTGTATTAACGGAGAAAAAAAGTATAAAAATCAATTACGGAAAAGAGGTAGAAGAAGTAATTTCTGAACTACAACCAATTATAAAAGAGTTTACCCCGCCCTACCCTTTCCGTTTCTTTGCAATTCGTTTGATAGAAAAAGATGCGGAATTTATTCAGAAACTACAAAAAGAAGGTGTCTACTCCACAGTAGAAAAAATAATTAACAAGTTGGAGAGTCTTTGCCCTGATATTGAAAATTTTATAGTAGAGAAACGATATGCTTATATTCATGGTGTTGCAAAGGAATGTGTTACTAAAGAGAAACTTCTTGAAGAAAAGATTGAATTTACAGCTAAATTAGATAAAATTTTTACACACACCTTCACAGGGAGCATTATTTTTCTTTTCTTTATGTGGTTAACTTTCCAGATTGTATTTAATCTTGGAGGACCTTTTGCAAATCTGTTAGATAACCTTTTCTCTAATATTTCTATTAAAGTGGCTCAATTTCTATATTTTGCTCAGTTACCACAATGGATTACTTCACTCTTTACTGAGGGCATCATTTCTGGGCTTGGTGCAATAATAGTTTTCATACCCAATATATTTTTACTCTTTTTTATTTTTACCGCAATGGAAGATTCAGGATATATTTCAAGAGCCGCTTTTGTAACTGATAGAATAATGCATACAATTGGTCTACACGGTAAAAGTGCTATACCTATGATATTAGGTTTTGGATGTAATGTACCGGCAATTATGGCTACCAGAACCCTTGAAACAAAGAAGGACAGAATAATAACTATTCTTGCACTTCCTTTTATGAGTTGTTCTGCTCGGTTACCTATTTTTCTCTTATTTACAAGCATATTTTTTAAGAAAAATCAGGGTTCTATCCTTTTCTCACTTTATATTATAGGAGTACTTGCGGGAATGTTGACTGCCAGAATTTTTAAATCACTTTTTTTCAAACACGAATCGAGCCACATTATTATGGAACTACCTCCCTACCACGCTCCCGACCTTAAAAATATGCTTATATCAGCTTGGGAGAGAACATCCCTATTTTTGAGAAAAGCTGGTTCAATGATTTTTGCTGGTGTTGTCCTTGTATGGTTTTTAAGTTATTTTCCTCTTTCAGCCGAATATGCAAGCAGAGAAAGTTTTACTGGAATTATTGGGAGTTTCCTTGTTCCTATATTGAGGCCTGCTGGATTTGGTAATTGGCAAGCCGGTGTTGCTTTAATATCTGGATTGGTAGCAAAAGAACTTGTTGTTGGAACTTTTGGGGCTGTACTTGGAGGCGCAAAGAATATGTCTATAGCCTTATCCCAACTTTTTACACCTGCTTCTGCTTACTCTTTTATGCTTATGACTCTCTTGTATATCCCTTGTATTGCAACTATCGCTGTTATAAAACAAGAAACAGGGTTTAGATGGGCTTTCATTGCTACAGTATGGTCTATACTTGTTGGCTGGATTGCGGCTGTCTTATTTTATCAAACAGCAACTCTTTTCTTTTAGGTAAAATATGTTAACACAAAGTCTTGAAGATTATCTTGAAGCTATAAAAATTATCGAAAACGAAAAAGGTATCGTTAGAGTAAAAGATATTGGTGATTTTCTTAATGTAAAAAGTCCTTCTGTTGTCACTGCTCTTAACACCCTTTCATCTAAAGGGTATATCAAACAAGAAAAATATAGCAATGTACACTTGACCTCTAAAGGAAGGAAGAAAGCTGAAAAGATATACCAAAAACATCTTGTGATAGTCAAATTTCTTACTCAAATACTTAAAGTTCCTCTAAGTATTGCCAAAAAAGATGCCTGTAAAATAGAGCATGTTATCAGCAAAGAAACCTACGAAAAAATATTATCTTTACTTGAAAAAAGAGAAGCAAAAACTGATTGATGATTCCTTAACTATGTTTTAATAAAAATCCGTGTAAACAGCAATATACATCATAATCTCATTAACCTCTCTGCAAACTCTTGAGAGATTTACTATCCCGAACATTCCCAAGGGGAGAAGGCAAAGGTTGGGGCATTCCTTTTCCGCCTTCGGCGAGATTGCCACGTTACGAAGCCCCTCCTACGCCAAGGTATACCTGCCGAAGCTTCTATTTTAGTGTAGGTTGGCTTCGGCGGGTAAAACTCGCAAGATAAAATACAAAAGACGGAATGGGGGGGTGTAAAAAGCGGATCAAGTCTCGACAGTATTTCTGAGGGAATTACTTCCTTTGTCTTAAATACTATTTGGTGAATTTTACAAAAAAGTAATCTGTATCATCAGTTCCATCTACATATTTAAATCCAAGTCCTTCTATAAAAGATTTCAATTCTGGTATAGGTGGAATCATATCTTTACTAACAATCTGGTGAGTTTTTTTATGAAACCTGTTTATATGTTCTCTTCCCCATAGGTGTGAAATAATAAAAAAGCCACCCTTTTTTAGTATACGGTATATCTCATTAAGGGCTATCTCTTTTTTTTCAAAATGAGGATAACAGGCATTGGCTATTATTCTATCAAAAGTATTATCTGGAAAATTTGTGCTATGTATATCTGCAACCATTGGTATAACATTTTTTGGATAATTTTTACTTATGAGTTTTTCAACCATTTTTTCAGCATAATCGATAGCAAAAATTTTAAGTTCTTTCAAATCTCCTGCAAGAAAGAAAGGTATAAGAACACCTGTGCCTGTTCCAACGTCAAGGACAACTTGGTCGTTGGACAATTGACATTCTTTTATTAACTTACGACAATTTTGAACAGATATGTTCTGTTTTTCATCCCAATTCTCCGCTTTCATATTAAAAAACTCTTTTTGTGTTTTCATATTTTCTACCTCTTAAAGTGAATTTTTGGTAAATTCATTCTGTTTTATGCTATCCACACATTTTGTCGTCCTGAACTTGTTTCAGGATCTCTAATGTAACCCACGCTGGTAGTAAGAAAAACGAGATTCCGGATCAAGTCCGGAATGGCATACAGGGCAATCCCTCGTATTTTTCCTTGCCTGCAAATACCCCTCCACCTACGCCAAGGTATACCTGCCGAAGCTTGTATTGTAGCGTAGGTTGGCTTCGGCGGGTAAAACTCGCAAGACTAACTACAAAAGACGGAATGGGGTTTTAAACAGACCTACCAAATGAATTCTTTTTTACAATTCTTTTAGGTGAAAAAACAACTGTAAGAATAAAGATTATACTTGAAACAATCACTATAGAAGCACCAGCAGAAAGATTAAAATATGCAGCAAGGAAAAGTCCTACCCAACCAGAAATAACTGCAAACAGAACTGAAAGAAGGTACATCTTTTTCATACTGTAAGTTATCTGGTAAGCAGAAGCAGCCGGGTTTATAATTAAAGCAAAAACAAGTAGCCCTCCAACAGATTGTAAGGTTGCACTCACAGTTGCACCAGTAAGAAACAGCAGTAGATAGAAAAATAGTGACGCCGCTATACCACTGGCTTTTGCAAGTTCTCTATTAAAAACAACCGATTGTATCTCTTTATAAAAAAGTATCGAAACAAGAGTGACTAACTTTGACGTAATAAATAGAACACGAATATCCAATGAGTTAACTGTAAGAACGCTGCCCCACAATAGGTTTAACGCTTGACTTTTACCCTCCGGTAGCATCCCCATAAACAGGAAAGCCATACCGAGTGTTGAAGAAAAGATTATTCCAATAGATGTTTCTGGATGTAACTGACCTTTATCAGAAAGAGGACCAAGAACAGAACAAGCAAAAAGAGTAAAAATAAAAGAAAATAGTAGTACAGGTTTACCTAATACAAGAGCAAGTAGAGCCCCTGCGAAAGCTGCATGAGAAATAGCAACCCCTATAAAAGAGATTTTCATAATTACAATCCAAACCCCAACAATACCACAGGCTACCCCTGCAAACAAACAAGCAAGCAGTGCTTTCTGAAAAAAAGCCAGTTTAATTAGTTCCATTTAACAACTTTGTAGAAGATAAAAACTGTTTAATGTCAACATCCATTACAATATTTCCTCTTTCCATCCAAACAACACGGTTACACAACTTTTTTATTATATCAATATCGTGAGAAACCAGAAGAATTGTTTGTTTATTAATTTTATGCAATTGTAAGATTATATCAACAAAATTCTTTACCATTTCTCTATCCAACCAAGCAAAAATTTCATCAAACAACATTATCTGTGGTTCTTGCATTAAAGCCCTACCAATTAGGATTTTTTTCTTTTCGCCACCGGAAAGTTGCCCAAAAGGTTTCTCTATTATGCTTGACAAAGAAAGAAGTTTTATTACCTCATAAAAAAGTTTTTTTTCCATTTGGGTTAAACGTTTTAAAAACTCCATTTTTGGGTATCTTCCCATAAGAATAACATCTTTAGAGATTATGGGCAGTTTAGGGTCTATTTCAAAATGTTGAGGAACGTACCCTATGTTTTTTCTTAACCTGTTTCCGTTAAACTTTGTCAACTCTACCCCATCAATAAAAACATTCCCAGAAAAGATTTCTGCAAGCCCGTTGACTGCACATAGAAGAGTTGTTTTTCCTGCACCATTATGCCCAAAAATTCCAATAATCTCTCCTGAATGTATGTCGAGAGAAAGGTCTTGAATAATTGTTTCAGATAAATATCCAACCGTAACATTATTTAGCTGTATTAAAGGTCTCATAATCGGTAACTATCTTCTTAATGTTTTCACACAAAGTTTGCCTTAAGGTTTGGGTATTCGGAAAAACACCTGGATAGTTTGAGATGGAAGAATGCGGAATGTTCAAATGTTTTGTTAATACCTTTCCGGTATCTTGACCTGCCTGAATATTGTCTATAATAAGTTTGACATTATTGTTTTTTGCCTCTATAAGCAAATTACGAATAATTTCGGGGGTAAGTTCTTCTTTTCTACCGTAGGTAGCAACTACTTTAAAACCTAAATACTCAAGAAAATCTTTTAAATGAGAATTACATATTACTGGTAAATCATACATTTTTTTACTTATAATCATCTCTTTAGCTGACTTATCAGTAATTTTAATCCTTTTTACTCCACGTGTTATATTTTTTGTAAAAAGATGTTTTTTTTGAGGATACAATTTAAATAGAATATCAGCCACTTTTTCATAAACTGTTATCTGGTTGGCAGGAATAAGCCAGTTACCGTCTACATCAACAATGTATATTGTAAACTTTGGGTTTTTAATAGAATCTTTTATTTTAGTAAGGTATTCTTCATAACCCTGGGCAAAAAGTATACCCTTTTTTTCAATAGTAACAAGATGACCTATTTTTAAATCAAAATGTCCTGGACAACTGCCAGCAGGAACTAAAGTAGAAACTTTTATCTGTTTACCCGATATATCATCTATTACTGAAGAAATGACACTTGTGGTTGCAACAATGTCTTGTCCATATAAAAAACTTGTAGAAACCAACAATATAAAAAATATAAAAATACGTTTCATAGTTTTTCCTCCTACCCGTCCACTTTGTCATCTATGGAGCGGTAGTAAAATGAGATTTTGGTTCAAGTTCAGAATGACAAGCAGGGACTTTCCGAAGGTTCGACCTTCGTATTCCTTTATTATATTTAATAAGAGGTATCCCAATATTTTCTCCACTCAGGAGATATTTTTAATTCAGTATCTGGGGCAAGAGGGGTTTTATTACCGCTACCGTCAGCGTTGCTATGATACGACTCTGGTCTTTTCCATTCAACATGCCCGTCTCCAAAAAGTATATTTGAACCTCCAGAATGAACTCTTACTACAGCCCAATATGAAGTTGACCCCCCAAACAATTCAACACCTTCTGGGCTTTCTACCTCATCTTCTTGGTAAGGGGGCCCAGCATTGCATCCCCCACGACCATCAACAGTTCTACCCCACTCTACAACAAGAATTTTGTTACCAGGATTATTTATTGCATCAGAGTTTCTACCAGCAAACCCAGGATAAACTTCTCCAGCGCCAATGTTGTATCCTTGCCCATAGTGCCAGTTGTCTGAAGGAATGGTCTTTCCGTGGCGGCTTGGACAGTTAGATATATCATTTCTTGTATCTGACGCTACATATGTCCATAACCTTGCTTTCCAATCTGGTTGAGGCACATAAAAATCGTTCCAATCAATTTTGTACATTTCAAAAGCAATACCAAGTTGTTTTAGGTTGTTCATGCAGGCAGTTGCTCTTGCTTTTTCTCTTGCTTTACCTAAAGCAGGTAGAAGCATCCCCGCAAGAATCGCTATAATTGCTATAACAACCAACAATTCTATTAAAGTAAACCCTGCTTTATTTACGTTTTTGTAGTTTGTCTTGTACAGAATATTACTTTTAGCTCCCATTATATACCGCTCCTTGTCAAATAATGTTATTTTTTGAGTTTTTGTGCTACTGAATTGAGCAAAAAAAAGTCTTGTAACTCTAAATTGTAACATTTTTATTGCAAAAAGTAAAAAAACCTCACCTTTTTACCCATACGGAGCAGTTGTAAAAAACGAAATTCCGGATCAAGTCCGGAATGACAAGCAGGGAGAATCCCTCGGAGGTACTCGGGACAAGACCTCAGGGGGAGAAGGCAAAGGCGAGAGTGGTAGACACCACATACTTTTTTAGAGATGACAAAATGGGCGTTCATGATGACAAGGCCCAAGAGTATCTTTATTTATTAAAAAAGCCCAACTATTTTGCCGTCTTTATTAATATCCATTTTAGTGCCTGCTGGTATAGAAGGTAACCCAGGCATAGTTCTCATATCTCCGCATAGTGGATATAAAAAACCTGCTCCAGCAGAAATTCTTATATCCCTTACTGGAAGAGTAAATCCTTCTGGTCTTCCTTTAAGTAAAGGGTTGTGAGAAAGAGATAGATGAGTTTTAGCCATACATATAGGCAAGTTAGCAAATCCCCATTTTGTATAAGTGGCAATCTTTTTTTCTGCTTCCAGCAAATATTCAACCTTTGACGCTCCATATATTTGTGTAGCGATTGTTTCTATCTTCTTTTTTATATCCCATTCTAAATCATATAAAAACCTAAAATTTTTATCTTTTTCACAATTTGATATAACCTTTTCGGCAAGTTCTATACCGCCCTCCCCGCCTTTCTCCCAAACCTGGCTCACTGATACATCGTTGGCTCCATATTTTACTGCCAGTTCTTTTAAAAGAGATATCTCTTTTTCTGTATCAGTAGAAAACCTGTTTATTGCCACAACTACTGGTATTCCAAAAAGTTTTGCGTTCTCTATATGCTTTGCAAGGTTACAACTCCCTTCTTCTAAAGAAGTAATATCCTCTTGTATCAACCCTTGCGAAAGAGGTTTACCTGGCACAATTTTAAATTTACCGCTATGCATTTTTAATGCTCTTACAGTGGCAACAATAACTACACAATCGGGTTTAAGACCGCTATATCTACATTTTATATTCATAAATTTTTCCATACCACAATCTGCCCCAAAACCGCTCTCTGTAACAACATAATCAGCAAGTTTAAGGGCTATACGGTCGGCAATTATAGAACTATTGCCGTGTGCAATGTTGGCAAAAGGGCCAGCATGCACAAAAACAGGTGTATCTTCAAGTGTCTGCATAAGAGTGGGATTAACAGCATCTTTAAGTAACACTGCCATTGCTCCCGCTGCTTTCAAATCTTCTGCTGTAACAAATTTTTTGTCCACATTTGTAGCAACAATAATGCGTGATAGCCGTTCTCTTAAATCAGAAAGGTTATCTGCAAGAGCCAATATAGCCATTACCTCCGAAGCCACAGTAATATCAAACCCACTTTCTCTCGGTATACCATTCTCTTTACCACCAAGACCTACCACAATATTTCTTAAAGTTCTATCTGAAACATCAAGCACTCGCCTCCATTCAATAGAAAAAGGATCAATCCTTAAAGGATTTTTCTTGCTAAGAGAATTATCTATGAAAGCTGCAAGAAGGTTATGAGCCAACCCAACAGCGTGCACATCTCCGGTAAGGTGCAGGTTAAAATCTTCCATAGGTACCACCTGAGAATACCCACCACCTGCTGCGCCACCTTTTATTCCAAAAACAGGTCCAAGGGAAGGCTGTCTTATGCAGGTAAAAACACTCTTATTAAGTTTATGTAGCGCTTGCGAAAGCCCTATAGTTGTAACAGTTTTACCTTCACCCAGAGGGGTTGGTGTAATAGCGGTTACATCAATATATTTCCCATTTTTTTTAGTTTCAAGGGTTTTAAGAATATCTAAAGAGACTTTTCCTTTATACCTTCCGTAAGGTTCAAGAAACTTTTCGTCTATACCTGCATTTTCTGCTACTTCTGATATATGTTTTATTTTAGCATTCTGAGATATTTCAATATCTTTAAGCATAGTTCTCCTATTAAAATTATTTTTCAAATTTTATAAAACCAGCGTTTTCAAGTCGCCAGAAAGAATCACCAGTAGCCACCCAAGCAAAAAGACCGCTTCTCTTATAAGTTCCAAGGTTAAAGGATAGTTTGTCTACATCTGATATTTTTATACCTAACGCTGAAAACGGTATCTTCATTTCTGATACCCAAACAGCATTTTTTTCGTCAAGAATTGAGACTTTATATTCTATAGATTTTTTTATGTTTAGCAATTGTTCGTACGGCATAGAAAATTTGTTAATAACCTCTACGTTACCCTTAAAATACCCACCAATTATATATATGGGTCCTGTAAGCATATCATCGCTCCACCAGGAATTGGTTAAAGGTCCCATCTGTCCTTCTATAGAAACCTCAAAAAAAGCCCCATCAAATTTTTCCATTGCATAGGGCATATCTTTTGTATAAGGGTCTGCCTGATGTTTAGAGGCTACATAAAGATTTTGATTGTCGTATTGGAGCCAAGCGTAACTTCTTGCACCACCTGCCACCTGTTTTTTTCCATCACGAAAATGTTGTTCAATTATTATAGCTTTCTTTATATCAAGCCCTCCCCATTCATTTGGGTCGAGTTTCCCATCTATCTTAATCTGTTTTTTTGAAATAGGAACTGTGTAGGTTAAAGGTTCTGAGACTCTTTGTAAAGGAGCCATTGTAGTTGCTTGTAGTTCTTTTAGTGTATCACGTTTTACGTTATGATATTTACCTATATCATCTTTTGTTCTGCTAATTGGCCAAGTTACTCTAAGTTCATCTTTATAAAGACCTATCTTATTTATATCAATTGGCTCTGCTCCTGTTAAACCATAAGCGGGAGACCCTGGTCTTAATCTAAAATCCATATTCTCACGGTCAATAAATAGTAAATCTTCGCCATCCCAATTGTTCCTTATAATGTTATCTTCTCTAACTATTCCACCAATACCTAAAAACCTTCCTCCAGTATTGATGTTTCGTTCTATAATAGTGTTTTTTGTTCTCATAGGAGTTTCATCCTGCATAGAGAAGAAGAGTTGAGGGAACCTATAACTCCAAGGCGGTTGTTTATAGTTAACGCTAACAAGTTTATTTGAAAAACTCCTAAAATTTGCAGATATTGGTTCTTTTTTCGAATCAAAGAAAAAATCCATACCTCTCTCTCCAACGCTAATTCCTGACCGTTCTGCTTCAATCAAAAGATTATTCTCAAGTCTCATATCAGGATGAGAACAGGAAATCCCGTTAGGGAAAGTGTAAAAAATATTCTTTTCTATAACCATCCCGCCGTTTCTTCCATCAACATGTATACAATTTAACCCTTTAGTTAAATTTGGTGAGGAACGGTAACTTATATGGTGCATAAAATTGTTCCGTATTACGGTTCCTCGATTCATCCATCTCCAGTTATGATGCGCTCCATAAACATACATACTTCCAAGTTCTCTACCTTCGTGAACTACATCGTGCAACTCGTTATACTCTATAATATGGTCCATAGCGTTAAAATATATTCCCTGCATAGGACTATCATATAAAAGATTATGAGAAACCCTCTGCCCCATACCATCAATACTTATACCTTGCCTATAACCGCCATCAAACCGGTTAAAACGGTGAATATAATTATTCTCAACTAAATGTCTTGAGGGAATAAGTTTAACTCTATCGCCTCCAGTTAAAGAAATACCACCAGCACCCGTATCAAAAATATCACAACCTACAATTGAATGTTCCCACCCATTGTTTACAACAACACCCCATTGTCCAATATTTTTTACATTGCTTGATACAATTAAATTGTTTCTCCCTCCTTCGATTTCCACTCCGTTGACCTGAGTTGCCTCAACAGTAATACCTGAAAAAACTATGTTTGATGCTTCTTTCATCAATACAATAGGTGTTTGAAGAGTTGAGACAATAATTTCGCTATTTGCAATTTGTTCAGGTGGAAAAAAATATAGTTTTCCTGTATCTCTGTCAAGATACCATTCTCCAGGGTTATCTAATTCACATAATATATTGTAAGCAAAGTAAGGCACATTTAAACCTATAGAAGTTCTGTTTGGGGTTGTTGAAATAATTTTATTTACGGTATCAATAGATTTCACTTTTATATGGTCTTTTGAATAAACAAAATACCAGTATCCATTTAGCCAAATATCTTTCTCGTTTACCCACTTGTCGTGCCGGGTATCAGAATATACAAAACCGTCAATCTGGTAAGGACCTCTACCCTTCATCTCTCCATCTTTTCTTTTTATACCAGCCACCCTTGCATACCCTTCGTTTGGCCAGCGAGCAAGCCACATAGGTTTACTATTAAAAAACAATTCCATTCCGTGAGGGAACGAAGATCTATCTCCTTTCATATAAGCAAGTTGCCCATACTCTGTTATTCCAAGTTCTTTTAAGTCTGAAACCCATATTTTACCTTTTGATTCTTTTGGCAACTGTTCTAAAATGACTTTATCAGTGAGTGGTTTAAAATTTGTTATCTGTTTACCGCCTATAATACGGACTTTTTCTTTTGGGTAACTACTATAAACTATTGGAGAATCTTCTGTACCAGAATCGTCTTTCCCAAAATATAGACCCTCATCAAGAAAATATTTACCTTCCCTAAGAACAACTTTAATTCCCCCAGTAGGTAAACCTTTCTCTTTTATTTTGCGGACCTCTTCCTGAGCCCTTTTTATTGTTTTAAAAGGACTCTTCTCTGTCCCAGAGTTGGTATCTACTCCTTTCGTTGATACATATATTAACTTACGAGGGCTCATAATTGTTTCAATAAACTTCTCTTTTTTGGTCTTTAATAATCTACTATCTGCTACCCCTTCTATCTGTTCTAACCTATCTATTAGGTCATGTCTATAACCTTCGTGAGGGTACAACGATAATTCTTCCTGTCTCAAAAGTTTCTCATAGATACCTCTTGCAACAGAATATTTCTTCTCATCTTTATACGTATCTGCAGCCTTCAATTGTGAAGTAAAAATGTGGTATTCTAACGCACCCGGAACCTCTGTGACTTTCTGATAAATCTCTCGAGCTTTCTTATAGTTTTTCTCTTCAAGATATACTTCTGCTTGCTGAAACAAAGCATATATGCGGTAATAATCAGACAAACCTTTTAATTTTTGTATCTCTTCAAAAGTTTTATGTGAGTTAAAATAATCTTTCTCCAACCTATAACTTTCCGATATATTAAATAGAGCATATTCCTTACCAAAACTTGGTAAATGTTTAAGTTTTTCGTATTCAGCTCTTGCTTTCTTAAAATTTCCTTCTTTTATGTAAGCATCGGCTTTTAAAAAAACTTCATCAGGGGTTGACATCCCAAAACCTTTACCTTCAGTCTCTATCTCTTTTATATCAAGAACCCTGTTATATATAACTACCTCATCTATATCCAACAAAGCCGACCCACCACTCCTAAAACCTATCCTAAACGGCTGTTTAACGTCAATATATTCACCCTCATATTCAGCAGTAGAAACAAGCAGACCGTCAACATAAAGTTTAATAATTTTCCCATCCCAAGTTGCAGCAACATAATGCCATATACCATCTGAATACATCTTGTCACTTTTTGCTCTAATATTATTTCTTTCTATACCAATATCAAAAGATAGATAAGCAGGTTTATATTCTGTAATTAAACGCCACCCGCTACCCCATCCAGGCGGAGAAGACACAATGTAAGCTCCTTTACCTGCTTCTGGCATTATACTACCGGGTCCATTTTTTCTAAACCAGACCTCTAACGTGAACTGCTTATTTTCAATAGGTACAGGTATTCCTTGATACCAACCCTGATCAAGGCGAACAGCTTTTTTTTCAGGCCATCTTCCCTCTATCACTTGAAGGTCATCAATCTTTTCTTTAGTTTCTCTTATAAGAAACGGAATAAATTTTAAATCACCTTTGTTATCACTTAAATCTTTAACAATGGATTGGCTATCTTTTACATCCTCAAAAGTATAATATCTTACTACTGATTTATCTTCTTTTAAGGTATCTCTACGTTTTACCCAATTGGCATACCCGTTATCCTGCCCTCTTAAATTAAAAGTCAAACTTACTACGAAAATAAATGTAAATCTCAAAAAAATTTTTATATTCAATTTTCATCTCCTTTATTAGTTTAACGTTCTACCAAATTAACGATTTTTGTCGGTCTGCGAACTACACTTTCTACGCGCCCATTTTGTTATTATGGGTGGTAGGAAAAACGAGTCCTGTCCCGACAGTATTTCTGAGGGATAAACCTCATCCCATTAACCTCTCTGCAAACTCTTAGGGACTTACTACCCCAAACATCCCCATTGGGTAGAGGGCAAAGAAGGGGAGTGAGTAGACACCACATACTTTTTTACCACTTATTTTTCAAACTTCACAAAACCTGCATTCTCAAGACGCCAGAATGAAGTGCCTGTTGGGACCCAAGCAAAAAAACCACTCCTCTTATAAGTTCCAAGGTTAAAAGATGTTCTTTCTATTTCATCTGGATTTAGCCATATATTTGCGAAAGGTATCTTTATTTCTACTGCCCATTCTCTTGTCTCTTCATTAAGAAGGGATACCTTATATTCAACTGTTTCTTCAAGTTTTTTTATATCTTTATATGGCATACCAAATTTATTGCTAACCCTAAGAGTGCCATTAGCATTAAAAACAAGAACATATAATGGACCGGTTGCCATATCGTCTGTCCACCAACTCAAACTATGTGTGCCATGCCTGCCTTCTATATCAACCTCAAAAAAATCTCCTGTAAATTTTTTTAGGTTAGGTGCCATACCTTCCTTGTAAGGATCTGGTTCAAATATTGCCGCAATATAAAAATACTCTTTATCATAAAGGGCCCATGCGTAAGTCTTAGGACCTTTCTTCTCTTTATCCCCTTTATATTCGTTTTCAATTATCATTGCTTTCTTTTTATCAAGACCTAACCACTCATTTTTATCCAACCTACCATCTATTTTTATATCAGTTTTCCGTTTTTCTATTATATATTCAAGGGGCTCACTTATTCTACCAGTTGGCGCCATTTCAGTAGTTTTTAAATCTGAGACTGCTTTCCACCCTTCTAACAAATACTTACCAATATCTTCTTTACTTCTATTGACAGGCCAACTTGCTCTTAAATTATCTTTATAAACACCTATCTCTCCCATATCAACGGGCATATACCCACTAAGAGCGTAAGCAGGTGAACCAGGTCTTATATGAAAGTTCATACCTTCTTTATCAATAAAGAAAGGTTCACCGCCATCAAAATTATATGATATATTGTTTTCTTTTTGAGAAACTCTTGCGTTAATAAAAGGTCCGCCTGTGCTGATATTTCGTTCAACAACATTATTCTTAGATTTCATCAACTCATTATCCATAAGAGCAGAAACCAATTGAGGGTAACGATAATTCCAAGGTGGCTGTTTATACCTTACGCTCTTAATTTTTTGAGCCCAGCCAGATATCCTACTCAGAATAGGTTCTCCTTCCGGGCTAAAAAAGTAGTTTAACCCTCTCTCTCCTATGCTAACACCGCCCCTTGTAGCGTCGACAAAAACATTATTAATATGTATCATATCAGGGTGAGAAGAAGAAATACCATTGGGAAATTTGTAAAAAATGTTATTCTCCAGAACAAGCCCTCCATTTCTACCGTCAAGATGTATACAGTTCAAACCTTGGCTTAAATTAGGAGAAGATTGGTAACTTATATGGTGTATAAAGTTGTTCCTTATCACACTACCTCTATTCATCCATCTCCATCCATTATGAGCACCATAAATATACATAGCACCAAGTTCTCTACCTTCGTGAACCACATCGTGTAGTTCGTTATACTCTATAATATGGTCCATTGCATTAAAATATATTCCTTGCATAGGACTATCGTGTATAAGGTTATGAGATATTCTCTGTCCACACCCATCTATGCTTATCCCTTGCCTATAACCTTGGTCAAACCTGTTAAATCGGTATATATGGTTATTTTCAGCTAAATGACAAGATGGTATAAGTTTAACTCTATCGCCGCCAGTAAGAGAAATGCCCCCAGCGCCAACATCGTAGACATCGCAACCTACTATTGAGTGTTCCCAACCATTATTTACAACAACACCCCACTGACCAACATTTTTTATAACGCTTGATGCAATTAGATTGTTTCTGCCACCTTCAATCTCTACTCCGTTAACCTGAGTTGCCTCTATTGAAATATTTGAAAAAAGTATGTTTGAAGCCTCTTTCATACTTATTACTGGCTTATCAATGGTAGAAACTATTACCTCGCTGGTCTGTATTGGAGATGTCGGGTATAAGAACAAGAGTCCTTTTTCTCTATCAAGGTACCATTCGCCTGGTTCATCAAGTTCACTTAACAGGTTGTACGCATAATATGGAACATTAATAGCAATCGAACTATTGTCGCCACCACCTAAAGATGAAAATTGAATAACCTTCTCAGTAGTATTTATAGAATCTATTTTAATATGGTCCTTTGAAAACACGTAGTACCAGAAACCACACATCCAAGCGTCTTTCTCGTTGACCCATCTTTCGTGCCTTTTATCAGAATATTTAAATCCACCTTTTTGCGAAGGTCCTCGTCCTTGTAGTGCGCCATCTTTTTTTGCAATACCAGAGGTTCTTGCGTGTCCTTGATTTGGCCAGCGAGCAAGCCGTAAAGGCGAACCGTTAAAGAATAGTTCCATCCCGTGTGGAGTAGAACCACCTGTACCTTTCATTGCAGAAAGTTGTCCATAATTCTCTATTCCTGTTTTTTTTACATCGGCAACAAAAACCTTACCTACCGCTTCTTTAGGTAAAACTTTTTTTATTTCAGAATCGGTAACTAGTTTAAAGTCTCTTACCTGTTGACCTCCTATCAGTCTAACTTTTTCTCCCAGATAACTACTATAAACTATTGGAGAATCTTCTGTACCTGAATCTTCTTTCCCAAAATATAGGCCTTCGTCAAGAAAATATCTCCCTTCTCTAAGAATAACCTTAACACCGCCTGTTGGTAAACCTTTCTCTTTAATTTTTCGAACCTCTTCCTGAGCCCTTTTTATTGTTTTGAAAGGGCTTTTCTCTGTTCCAGAATTGGTATCGGCTCCTTTAGTTGACACGTATATCATTTTTTTAGGTAGATTTATCCGTTCAGAAAGTTTCTCTTGCCTTGTTTTTACATTATTTCCGTCTGCAACACCTTCTAACTCTTCCAACCTATCTCTTAACTTTAAACGATGTCCTTCATTTGGATGTGAAAGTTTTTCTTCCTGAATCAATAAATCTGCAAATATTTTTCTTGCAGTAGAATGGAGTTTTTCTTCTTTATATGTATCTCCAACTTTTAAACGAGCTTCAAAACGGTGGTCGTTAAGTGCTTCTTCAATTTTTTGTATCTTTTCAAGAGATTTTCTGGCATTTGCAAAATTTTTTTGTTTAATATAAAGTTCTGCCTGTTTGAACAGAGTATGAACTTTGTATAAGTCTGGAATAGCATCAAGGTTAAGTATCTCATTAAAAGTTTTGTGAGCGTTAGAGTAATCCTTTTCAAGCATATATGTTTCAGCAATATTAAATAGAGCCATTTCAGTACCATACCCAGGCAGACCTTTCATTTTAAGGTACTCTGAGCGAGCTTTAGAGTAATCTTTCTGTTTTAAATAAGTATCAGCTTTTGAAAATATATCTTTTCGGGATACAACGATCTCTTCTGGTTTTAACGCTCTGTTATATATTATAACTTCGTCTATATCAAGTTTTGTTGAACCAACACCGTGGGCTGAGTAACCTATCACAAAAGGAGTTTTTGTTGCAACGTATTTACCTTCAAATGAGTCTGCTTTAACTATCTGTCGTTTTTCGTTTCTCATTGTCATACTGGTTTCAAGCAACTGCCCGTTTATATAAATATTCATTTGAGACCCATCGAAAGTAACTATCAGATGTTGCCAAACATCGTCGGCAATAGGGATTTTAACAGAAACGCTTGTGGCGCCTAAAGGTTGCCCCACCTCGAAAATTAATGTTGTAGGTTGTTCGTATGCTGTAATAATCCGCCACCCTTGAGAATACCCTGAGACAGAAAGTATGGTTCCATTTCTCCTTTTACTCCTGAGTAGAATATCTCCAATACCTTGACGTTTAAACCAAACTTCAGCAGTAAACTGGTTGTTATCACCAATATTGTATGCCTCTCCTCTAAAAGAACCTCTATTTAGTCTTATAGCTTTTTTTTCACGCCACCTTCCTTCAACTATCTTCAAATCATCAAAAACTTCTTTAGTTTCAGGGTCTGTATAAGGTAGGTAGGTAAGGTCTTTCCCATCTTTACCTAAATCTTTGACCACACTTTTACTATCTTTAACGTCTTCAAAGGTATAATACCTCATTACACTACCGTCTTCTTTTAAAGCATCTCTCCTTTTTAGCCAATCAGAATAACTTGATTGACTTCTTGCTGAAAAAGCGGAAAGAATAACTAATAAAAACATACATTTAATTATCTTCACAATTACCTCCTTTTTAACAATTAAGTTTGCCAAATTGGCGATTTTTGTCTTCTATCCCTCGAAGATACTCGGGACAAGAACCCGAGGGTAGGGGCAAAGGCGAGAGTGAGTAGATAACACCCCATACGCTTCTCTTTTATCCTTACAAAGACGAAATAGGAACACAACTAAAAACCAGATTCATTAAGAATATCTAATATATACCTATCCCAACCTAGTGGCATTAAATGGATACCTGCACAAAGAGCCTTTACTCCCCTAATAAGTTCTACAGCAATCTTTATACTAACTTTTGCTCGCTCTTTTTTATCAGCATCAGCCAACAGTTTTATATATTTATCAGGGACACTCACACCAGCAACATTTTCGTTCATAAATTTTGCCATACCAGCAGATTTTAACAATACGATACCTGCTAAAATCGGAACATTATATTTACTAACTCTATTCATAAAACTTTCAAAAGAGCCAATATCATAAACCGCTTGAGTTTGAAAAAATTTTGCGCCTGCTTCTATCTTCTTTTCCATTTTAGCCAACTGTAAATCGAGCGGGATATACCCTGGGTTTACTACAGCACCAAGAAAAAATTGAGGTGAACCGTCAAGTTGGTTACCTACCATATCCTTCCCTTCCATCAACCCTGTTGCAGTTTGTAGCAGAGAAACAGAGTCAAGGTCAAAAACTGGTTTTGCTTGAGGGTGGTCACCAAGTAACGTATGGTCACCTGTTAGAAGCAGAACGTTTCTTATACCCAATACAGAAGCGCTCAATAAGTCGGATTGTAAAGCAAGGCGGTTTCTATCTCTACAGGTAAGTTGAAAGATAGGTTCAAGGCCCCTCTCAATAAGCAACCGAGATGTAGCAAGAGAACCCAACCGCATAACTGAACTTTGGATATCGGTCACATTAAAAGCATCTATTTTTATTTTTAACTTTTCTGCTTCCTGTATATGTGGAAGAAGATTTATCCCTTTTGGAGGTCCTACCTCGCTTGTAAAAACAAACTGTTTCGATCTTAATTTTTCTTCAAAATTCATCTTTTGCCTTTTTAGATATAAGACTATAATCTCTTACAGAAATATCAGAAAATAGTTTATCGTTACTGGTTTTTATTGAGTTTAACCGATTATATATCAAAATCCACCCACAATCAATTTTTGAGTTTACTTCGCATTTACCATTCTCGTCCGCTCCGCCACAAGGACCATTCAACAACCCTTTAGCACAAGCAGTTAAGGGACATATCCCACCAGTAATATTTAAGTAACAATTCCCGCATTGTTCACAATCAACATCTTGAGAAGACACACCTTGAAATCCGTGCAAATAAAAGGTGTCACAACCAGGTAAAACAACCTTATCTTCTAAAAGTTTGGCTACAACCTGAACACCAACACCACAAGAAAATATAAGTAATTTATCAGTTTTAAGGATTGCAGGAAGATTTTTTTTAATATATTCTGAGGCAAACTCTTGGTTGCAAAGGTAATCTATCCTTAAAACTCCTTTTATCTTATCTTCGTTTTCCGCAATAAATAGGTTGATATCTTTTTCAGGGAAAAAAACCTCTTTACACCCAAAACATTTAATGATATACAAATTCTCTTCTTCGCAAAGTTTTAATAATTTGTCTTTATTTTTAAGTTTTGTTATCAACATATAATTTTGCCTTCTTAATTAAACTCAGTATATCTATTTTAGAAGCACAGATATACTGGCAACATCCGCATTCTATACAATTTTTAACTTCATACTCAACACATTTGTTCCATAACCCTTTTTTTCCGTAAAAAGCAAAATAGTGCGGATACAATTCCATAGGACAAACATCAACACATCTCCCGCATTTTATACATACTCGTTCTGTTGAAACATCAACAGGGCTTCTTTTGTTGGATATAATCCCGGTAGTTCCTTTAACAATATAAGAGTTCAAATCTTCCTGTAAAACCCCCATCATAGGACCACCCATCTTAACTTCATAATTACTCAAATCAAAAGAATCCGAAAAACATACCCTTGCAATGTCTTCTAAAGGAGTCCCCACCTTCATCAAAAAATTACCTTTTCCAGAAACGCCTTCTCCATCAACAGTAACAACCCTTTCAATAAGTGGCAGTCCCTCATACACTGCTTTGTAGATACTGTATGCTGTGGCTACATTAAAAACAACCACCCCAACATCAAAAGGCAATCCATCTGGAGGAACAGTCCTGTTTATACTCCTTCTGATAAGCATCCTCTCAGCGCCTTGAGGGTATTTGGTTTTTAATTTCAAAATATTTACGGATGGGGTTGAACATTTTTTTATATTTTGGTAAGCCTCTTCTTTATTATCTTCTACACAAAAAAAGGTTCTTTTTACGTCAAGAATTTTTTCTATAACAGAAACACCTTTAAGAATATCTTCTGGATACTCGCACATCAAACGGTTATCTCCGCTAAGGTGGGGCTCACATTCAGAACCGTTTATAATCAAAGTATCAACAGGTTTTGGAGGTGACAATTTTGCAACAGAAGGAAACATAGCACCACCCAAACCCACCAGCCCTTTATCTAACAAGAATGTAATAATTTCTTCCTTCCCAAGAGATTCCCAGTTTTCCAAGGGATATACTGAATCATCAAGGGTCTCAAGACCATCGTTTTCGACCACCAGAGCAATCTCTTTTTTGTTGGTGATAGGGTGTCTTTTTTCTGTAATAGAAAGAACCTTTCCACTCACCCCTGAATGGATATGAGAAGAGATAAAACCTGTAGATTCCCCTATCTTTTGACCTTTTTTTATTTTTTCACCTTCGTTTACAATAGGTTTTGCTGGTAGACCTATATGTTGTGAAAGAAATATATATAATTTTTCTGGTGGAGGGAAAGTTCTTATAGGGATTTGAGAAATACTTGCTTTATTATCTTCAGGGTAAAGCCCACCATAAAAACCTTCGTTTCTTCTATTTTTATTATTAATTGAAATTTTTGCTTCTTCATCATAAGGAAATATATTATAATCTCTTGTTTCAGGTACATTAGAAATAGTTCTTTTCTGTTTTTGCAATCTTTCATATATCTCAACCCAGGCACACTTTTTTGTTGGGTCAACCTCACACATTCCATTTTTATCTGTCCCACCGCAAGGTCCGTTTAGAAGACTTTTTGCGCAATCTATTACCGGGCAAATTCCACCCGTGGAACCAAGATAACACTGTCCACAAGAAGCACATAGTTCTTTACCTAAAGATATTCCGTGGGAACCTCTTATACTTGTTAAATTGTCGCTATGAGAAACTGTATTGGTTAATGTTAAAACCTTTCTATTTGAAAACCTGCCAGAAACAAACTGGATTCCTATACCACAAGCCACTACCCCTATGGGTATATCCGGGTCTATATTTGAAAGGATTTCTTTTGTTAGATAATTGTTACACAAGAAAGGAACAGCCACACACTTAACAAGAGTTACACCACAACTCTCAAGAATATTTCGTATCTTTTGACATTCTGGTTTTATATCAGAACTAAATTCCTTATAACATTTCTCACATATCAAAATCTGTATAGTGATTAAACCTTCAACGAGTTTTTTAATTTCTTCTACTGGTTTAAGTTTATATTTTGTATAATCAATTGTTATATTGCCTTCCATTTCGCCGCCTTTACAACATTTCTCAAAAGAATTGCATTTGTAATAGGACCTACTCCTCCCGGAACTGGAGTTATATGAGAAGCTTTATTGACGGCTTCCTCAAATTCTACATCTCCAACAAGTTTATCTCCAACCCTGTTTATTCCAACATCAATAACAATAGCGTCTTCTTTAACCCAGTTCCCTAAAATTACGTTAGGTTTGCCAACAGCGCTTATAAGTATATCTGCTCTATTAACATATTCTTGAAGTTTTCCAGTTTCACTTGTAGCAATATGACATATTGATACCGTAGCAAATTTTTCAAGAAGTAGTAAAGATACTGGTTTCCCCACAATATTACTATGCCCAACAACAACCGCTTCTTTACCGTAGAGGTCAACCCCAACAGATTCAATACATTCCATAACAGCGAAAGCAGTACACGGAACAAAGATTGGTTTCCCATAAACAACCCAACCCATATTAAAAGGATTTACTCCTTCCACATCTTTAGATGACGAAATAGTCGCTTGAATTTTTTTACTATCAATACCAACAGGTAAAGGTAGTTGCACAATTATACCAGTAACAGAATTATCAAGATTAGTTTTTTCTATTTCTTTAAGAATCTCTTCTTCAGTTAAGGTGTCACTAAAACTCCTCAACTCATAAGATATACCAACTTTTTTACATCTATTTCTCTGTTGTTTCACGTAAACACTACTTGCTGGATTTTCTCCTACCTGAATAGTTACCAATTTTGGAACTATTTTTTTTTCAGATAAAAACAACAATTCTTTTAAGAGTTCTTTTTCAATTCTTTCAGCAATGGCTCTACCATCAATAATATTAGCTTTCATAATTATCCTCACTATTCATCCATAAGAAGGGTTGTCTTTTTATACAAATCTTCTATCTTTTCTTCTAACTTTTCTACATCTAAAAGAACTTTTTTTAAAACATTTATATCATCAATACATTTTATGTTGACCAGAATACTTGTTTTAGCTATTTTAAAAGTTGTAAAAGCAAGTTTTGAAGCAATAATTGCATCAGAAACAAGGTATCTATTACCTTTACTTATAAGTTTATCGGCAAAAGAAATTATTTTTATTATTTCTTTACAAATATCAAAATGTAGATATACAGATTCTATCAAGTATTTGTTAGCTAAAGGAGGGTTCTTTTTGGTATATTCTCTTATATTAAAATAGAGTCTACTATCTTCTTCTATATATTGTGAAAACTTTTCGAGTATTTTATCGTTCTCTTCTTTAATGTTTATAAGTTCGTCTTGATAGGAGGCATACTTTTCTTTACCTAATGTATAATTTAAAACCATATTTATTAGTGCCGAACTAAGAGAACCTATTAAAGCAACAACGCTACCACCACCTGGAAAAGGTGTCTTCTGTGAGAGTTTTAAGAGATAGGTTTTAATTGACTGGTTTAGATAATCAAAATCCTTTGCTGACATCTTTTAATCTTTTGTAAGTTTCGTAATGCTGGTCCCAAAGGGCAGTCTCTTTTGGTTGATAAAGAAAAAGAGGAAAAGAGTTTCTAACAACTTCTCTCAACTGAGTTAAATTAGATATTACTTTTTTTGCCATCATCTGAACAAGAAGATTACCAGCAGAGGTCGCTTCTACAGGACCTGCCATTACTGTCTTTTTTGTAGCAGAAGCAGTAAATTGTGACAGAAGCCTATTTTGAGAACCACCTCCAACAATATGGAGAGACTCGACCTTATTATTTATAGCGTCTTCAAGATTTTCAAAAGCAAATTTATATTCCATCGCAAGACTTTCAAGAATAACTCTTGTGATAGACGCAACACCTTCAGGGACTTCTTGTCCAGTTTTCTTACAAAAAGACTGTATTTTTTCTACCATATTTCCTGGAAATAGAAATTCATTTCTGTTGATATCAATAAAAGCAGTAAAAGGTTTTGCTTTGTCAGCCATTTCAGTCATCTCAAGGTAAGAATGCTCTGTCCCTTCTTTAATCCATTCTCTCCTACATTCCTGCCATATCCACAGCCCCATTATGTTCTTTAAAAACCTTATACTTCCACCGTAACCGCCTTCATTTGAGAAATTATAATTGTAACTCTTTTCGTTTAACACAGGATTTGCTGTCTCAACTCCAAGTAAAGACCACGTACCAGAAGATATGTACCCCCAGACAGTTTCGCCAGCAGGTACTCCCACAACAGCAGAAGCAGTATCGTGGCAACATACCGCATAAACAGGTATATCCCCACAACCTGTATCTTCCTTTATTTCATTAGAAACGTTTGCTATAAAAGTTCCGGGAGAAATAACATCTGCAAGAATATTCCCGGGTAACCCAAGTTGTTCAAGTATATCATAGTTCCAATTCCCTCTTGGAGCCCGCATCTGCCCGTGTCCATTAGAGTTATACATAGCAGATGTGCTTGCTATGGTATATTCAGAAACTTGTTCACCTGTAAGAAAATAATTGAAGATATCAGGCATAAAAAGAAGTTTTTTTGCATTATCAACTAAGTAAGGAAACTCTTTTTTTGTTGCATATAACTGAAAAAGCGAAGAGATAGGAATAGTTTGAAGACCTGTCTTTTCAAAGAGTTTTTCTTGTGAAACAGTATTGAATACCTCTTCTGGAACTCCTTGAGTGCGACCATCCCTATAATGAAAAGGGGTGGATAATAGCAACCCGTTGTCTCCAAAAAGCCCAAAATCTACTCCCCAAGTAGTAATACCAATCCCTTCAATATTTCCTTCTTGTTTAGCAATAGAGATAATCTTCTTTATTTCAGAAAAGATACCAAGAGCATCCCAATATATATGAGAATGGAGTCGTACATTATGCGAAGGGAATCTATGGAGTTCTTTAATGTTCAGTTTATCTCCATTAAACTCACCAAGTACACCTCTCCCTGTTTCTGCCCCAAGGTCAATTGCGAGAATTTTTTTTGTTTCCATAAGTATAATTTAATCTATATTTAACTTAAAGTCAAATATAAAAAAAAAGGAACATTTTTTTAGTATTATTAATATTTTATTGACTAACTCTTCCTCCCACCACGGAGATAAGATAAAACACGTAGGCTCATCCGTGCCTATTAATCTGCAAACGTTCTGAAGGTCAGGCCTTAGAAAAAAGTATATAATATAAACGAATTGCGAGATGAAAACCGATGTAATTATCTTGGTAACCAACAAAAGGCATTAAAAACTTTGAGGCGAGAAAGTCTTATCACAAACAATAGGTTTTTCAATAGCACCACACTTGTCATAAAAAAACTTAGCAATTTCTTCAACAGCCTTTCGAGGACCCTGAACTATCATATCAATATTACTCTTTTCAAGGTCATCTCTTATATCTGGAATTGCAATAGCCATTTCTATAGCGCTTTTAAGGTTATACTTGTTTCTGTTCTGGTAGAGATATGTATTCAATTTGTATTTGTTTGCAATTTGAGTTACTGGCATAATTGGTCTTAAATGAAAATCTTCCAACCTATGAGATTGAACATTAAGCATTTTGGTAGTATATATGTATTCATCTGCGTCTTTACCCATTTTTTTAAATACTGTTGAAGCAAAATCTCTTCCATTATTTAGAAAAAAGATACTGTAATGAATCAGAAAATCCTTCATTACCGAATCTATATCTTTCTTGTTGGCAAAGTTTGATTTTTTTAAAGAAGGTTTCATTTCTAAAAGACTTTCACCGTGTCTTTCATAAAAATGGGCGAGCGCTTTTCCCATCTCAAGAAGATGGAGTGTAACAGCAATAGAACTTCTTACGCCTCTAAGAAGTGGATGGTCTTTTTCAATTTCAGCGTTTCTAAGATAAGTATCATAAAGAGATTCAAGTCGGTTAAAAATTGACCTATAATGTTCAAAAGACTCCTCTGTATAATGAACATCGGCATTATTTTGGCAGAAAAAGGTGTTAAAGAATTCGAGACTTTCCAAGAATTTTACAAGAATATCTATACTTGCTTCACCTGTTTCTTTTGCAACAAAAACATCTATATCTTGAGGCAACAATTTTTGTTGAATTTCTGCTGAGAAAGTTTTATTTGAAGGTTTAACAGAAGGTTTTTTAACGCCTATCTTAATGGCATCTGCCTGAAGTTCTTTTATTAAGATTTTAAGGTCGGTCAAACATCGGTTAACGGTTTCACTCAGCTCTTGTATAAACTTTTTCTTATCATTCTCTTTTAATTCTAACATATAACTATCAAACCTGATAAGTATATGGATACCTTGGAAAATAACAATATTCATCCACCTAATAGATGCAATTAATTTCCTAAAATAAGAAAATCTTTTATTTAGAGAAGCCCCAACGTCATCTAAAAAAGTTTCTATCCTATCAACTTCTTTCATAATAGAAAAGACCATCTCTCTACTTGGATAATTTTTTAGGTACCTAAATTTTGACAGGACTTTAAATAGTTCTTTTGTGCTTGATTCTAATTGAGGAATAAACTCTTCTTCTATCTCATTTGGGGTAAGTATTTTTATTAAAGATTCTGAATTTTTCATTTTCTTCTCCCAAAGCTTTTTGCTTATTTGTAAATGCCTTCTAACAGCCCATTTTATCGCCCAAACGCACCAACTTGTCATCCTGAACTTGTTTCAGGATCTCTAATGTAACCCACGCTAGTAGCAAGAAAAACGAGATTCCGGATCAAGTCCGGAATGACATATAGGGGGAATCTCTCGTATTTATCCTTATTATTTTTTTGCTTTTTCTTCCAGTAAAAAAGTATGTGTTTAGGAACGAATTACGAGGTGCTACTACAACTCAAGCAAGAATCGGGCTGTTAACAAAAGGTTTAAGCCTTTTGTTCCCCTACTCTGAGCCTGTTAAGCCCTTCGGAGATGTCTTCTATGCAGAAGGGTGAG
>JALNXB010000027.1 GCA_023230585.1 bacterium | reverse complement strand
GGAATTTAAAAATACTGGATAGTTATTTCAAAATACCTGCCTCGCTAAAAGCAGAACTTGCAAAGAAGAGTCAGTACGCTTCTGTAATGCACGATATAAGTACTTACAAATGGAGTGCTGAATTCAAGATACCGCTGGATATTCTTAATATTAAACCGAGTGAGGTTGACAGCACCCGGTTCAATATAGGGGCAAGAAAAAGAAAAGATTGGATAGGGTGGGCATATACCATTGGTCCTATATGGAGACTTGAAGGTGGCGGTCAGATAAGGTTTATAAAATAACAAGTTTTCGTATGCACAAAAGATTTATGTAAATAAGTTCTTGAATAAGCGAGACGTGGTTTACTGAATCTTCACGTATAAAGGTATCATAAAGACCTTTACAGAGAAACTCTCATATTATTTTTATGTGCCAGAAATAAGAGGACCGATTGTTTGTATCTTACCCTCTCCTCTCAATAGAAGAGTTTTACCGAGCATTTACCTTTAAAACCTTCTACTTCTACTGTTGAGGTTCGGCTACAGTAATTACCCCCCTCTACCTTTACCGGTTGCCTGTTTTCAGGATGAGGTACCCGTATGAATACCTTTTTGGGCTTCTTTGTGCCTTTACATTCAAAGTAGGCAGATATAACATTATTCTCTTCAAGGTCTGAGACCGCTCCAAAAGATATCTTGTAAATCATAATTTAGCGAGATATAAACCAGCAGGAAGAGTTTGAGAAACTATAAGAGATATAAATAACTCAATCAAACAGCTCCCGGCATAGGAATTATTGACATCTTTTGTATCATAGACACAATCTTATCTGCTACCTGCGTAGCCTCCATTCCGGTAGTATCAACAACATGGGAATCTGGAAGTTTGACAAGAGGCGCAATGTCTCTTTCTTCGTCGTTTTTATCTCTCTGTCTTATATCTGTTTCTATACAGTTTATATCTCCTTCAATACCCATTTCTTTAAGTTGCTTATACCTTCTTATTGCTCTCTCTTTAATGCTTGCGTCAAGAAATATTTTTATCTGAGCATCAGGAAAAACTTTACTACCAATATCTCTACCCTCCATAACAATATTATGCTCTTTTCTCAATTCTCTTTGCAAACGCCATAAAATTTCTCTAATAGTAAGAATTGATGCTATATGATGAGTCAATTTACTTATCTCTTCCGTTCTTATAAAATCACTAATATCTTCACCGTTCAAAAAGATCCTGTTTTTCCCTTCAACAATCCGAAAACTCATTACAGCATTTTTTGACATATCAACAAGTCTATCAACATCAGTAAAAGGTATATTTTTTCTAATAGCATTAAAAGTTAAAGCTCTATACATTGCTCCCGTATCAACATACATAAACCCAAGTTTTTCAGCAAGAGCTTTTGCCACAGTACTTTTTCCTGAACCTGCTGGACCATCGATAGCAATAACTAAGTTTTTCATTATCCTTCCCTTATCTCTTTAGCTTTACTTTCCATTCTACTATCTATCTCTTTTGTAAACTTATCTGTTGCTTCCTGAACCTCGTCTATCCCTTTATATAACTCATCTTCGGAGATAGATTTACTCTTTTCAGATTTTTTTAGTTCATCGTTAGCTTTTCTTCTAATTTCTCTTATCTCAACTTTTGCTTCTTCGCCCATTTTATACAAAATTTTAACTATCTCCTCTCTCCTCTCTTGGCTAAGTGGAGGGATAGGTATCTTAATTACGCTCGAATCAGATATAGGATTAAGGCCTAAATTGCTACTCAATATAGCTTTATTAACATCATTGATAATACTTTTATCCCACGGTTGCACCACTATCAATTGAGGTTGCGGAATAGTAATAGTTGCCAACTGGCTTACAGGCATTTTTGCCCCAAAATACTCTACAACTATACTTTCAAGTAAAGACACTGACGCACGCCCAGCTCTTAATCCTCCTACTTCTTTATTAAAAAACTCTGCCGTACTCTCCATCTTCTTTTTTGCTTCAACTAAAATTTTATTTTTCATTGCAACCCTCCATATATGATATTATTTTAAACTGTCAGTATCTGATAGGATAGTATTTTTTCCTTTACCCATCAATACTTTTTGCAGGTTACCTTTTTCAAACAGATTAAAAACAATAACTGGAATATTGTTCTCCATACAGAGAGAAATCGCTGAACTATCCATTATTTTAAGCCTTTTCTGGAGAGCCTCTGAGTAAGTCAACCTATCATACCGTTTAGCATTAGGGTCAAGGAAAGGGTCCGCAGAATATATTCCGTCAACCTTGGTTGCTTTCAGAACCGCCTCTGCTCCCACTTCAACAGCTTTTAAGGCAGCAGCAGTATCTGTTGTAAAATAAGGGTTACCTGTACCTCCAACTAATATTATTATCCTACCTTTTTCAAGGTGCCTTATTGCTCTCCGTCTTATATACGGTTCGCAAAATTGTCGCATATCAAAAGAACTCTGGACCCTCGTTTCCAAGCCCAACTTCTCAAGAGTGTTCTGTAATGCAAGCCCGTTTATTACTGTAGCCAACATACCCATATAATCAGCGTTCACCTTATCAATAACAGACGCATCCCTTGAACTACCTCTATATATATTGCCTCCTCCAAGCACAACGCATATCTCACAATTCATACTCCATACTTCTTTTATTTCTTTAGATATAGATATCAACGCCTCCGAACCTATACCAAAACCGTTCTTACCAGCAAGAGCTTCCCCTGAAAGTTTTAAGATAAATCTTTTATAAATAGGTTTCATTTTTTCCTCATAAAAAGTATCTCTCTCTTATTAGTTTTAATCCCTCCCTGTAGTTTCTCATCAAGCAGACCAAACCCTTCTTCAGGAGTTTTTGGGAGGTTCAACATCTTCCACAACGTGTCCACAGAAGAAGGAATAAAAGGCGACATAAGAAGGAGAATGTTTCGAATACCGTAAATAGTACTATATAGTATTTTTTCTTTATCTACACACTCCTCTCTCCAAGGAGTGGTATTGTCGAGAAATTTGTTTAAATAAATCACCAACTTCCATACCTCTTCTATTGCTTCTGAAAAAGTTACCGACTCCATCTTTTCTCTATATTTAACATAAATTTGTTCTGTCAGTTCAACCAATTCCTTATAAGGAGATTCGTCGGGTATAATTCCAGAAGTTTTTGTATCTATAAGGTTTAGTGTCCTATTTATAAGGTTCCCTAAATCATTTACAAGGTCGCTGTTATACCGTTTTTTAAAGTTTTCAGCAGTATACTCGCCATCCAACCCAAACGGAACTTCCCTTAAAAGAAAATACCTAAAAGGGTCTACTCCATATTCTTTCATCAGAGGTTCAGGAGCAACAACGTTACCTTTAGATTTTGACATTTTAGTTTTCCCGAGAGTCCACCACCCGTGCGCAAAGATAGTTTTAGGTAAAGGAAGCCCTAAAGCCAAAAGCATACTTGGCCACATAATATTGTGAAACTTCATAATATCTTTACCTATAAGTTGAACATTGGCAGGCCAATACTTGTTAAATAGAGGTTCATCAGAAAGGTACCCTATCCCACTAAGATAATTGAGTAGAGCATCAAACCATACATAAATATTGTACCCTTCAGGGGTAGGCGAATCTATGCCCCAAGAAACGTTCTTTCTTGTTACGCTTATGCCCGGCTCCATACTGTTAAGCATATTAAGAACTTCGTTCCTTTTAAAACTCGGCTTAACAAAACCGTTATTTAAGATATGGTCTTCAAGTTGAGTTTTATATTTTGAAATATTTAGGTAGTATGTTGGCTCAACATTTTCTCTTACCTCTCTTTTACAACTTGGGCAAAGAATGGTGTCTGTTTCGTCGGGACTAACAAAATCTTCACAATGAACACAATAATACCCTTTATATTCACCTTTATACAAGTCACCTTTTTCAAGTAATTTAGCAAAAACTTTTTTCACCACTTCTTTATGTTGCGGCTCTGTTGTCCTTATAAAACGGGTGTACGAAATATTTAAATCTTTCCAAATACTTTTAAAAACTTCCGAATTGATATCAGCAAGTTGCGCTGGTGTCATATTACGTTTAATAGCTGCCTCGTACATCTTCTGACCGTGTTCATCGGTACCTGTAAGAAAAAAAACATTATGCCCTGAAAGTCTATGAAACCTTGCAAGAGCGTCTGCTGCAACAGTTGTATAGGTGTGCCCTATATGGGGCTTATCATTGACATAATAGAGTGGGGTTGTTACATAAAAATTCATTTTTTCCCTTCCTTTTGATAATAATCGTCTTCATATCCAAGACAACAAAGAAGCCGCCCACATTGTCCTGTTATTTTATTTATATCGAGAGGTAACTTCTGGTTCTTAACCATACGCATAGTTACAGATTCAAATTTGGTTAGAAAGGTCGAACAACAAAGAGAACGCCCACATATCCCATAACCACCTTTAATTTTAGCTTCATCTCTAAGCCCTATCTGGCGCATCTCTATACGACAATTAAATATCTTTGCCAACTCTTTCACAAGATTTCTAAAATCGACCCTTTCTTCAGCCCAATAGTAGAAGGTAACCCTTGTTCTATCATAAGAATATTCAGCATCAACAAGTTTCATAGGTAGGTTAGAACTTCTAACTTTTTCTCTGCATATAGCAAGATTTTCAGTCTTCCTTCTCATATTCTCTTCTATCGTCAGAAGATCTTCTTCTGTAACTTTTCTTACAACCCTACCCGCAATATTTAGTTTTAAAAAAGGTTTTGTTTCTGTAATTTTCCAAATTTTACCATAATCTATGGCACCCTGTGACATCTCTACTATACATAAATCACCTTTTTGAAGAGAAAGTTCCTTAGGGAGTTTAAAATGTTGCATCTTATCTGGTTTTCTTATCTCTATTTCTGCGATTCTATCCATCTTATATAAACGGCGTTGATATGCGCCTCCTCTACAGTTGCTGCATTTAATTTGGTACTATCTTGGTAATATTTAGCAGCTTTACTTCTATTGTTATTATTTAAATAAAAAACAGCCATTTCAAGGTTATACTGTTTTTTTGCAGGGTAATTCTCTAAAACTTTCAGATACCACATCTCTGCTACGTCAATATACCCCAGTTGTTGATGAAGTATAGCCATCTTTCTATAAACCCTCGACGAATAAGGATTTAACGAGATTGCTTTCAAATAAAAAGTCTTCGCATCCTCAAAAGATTCTTTCTTGCCTGAAAGAGTTTCACTTGAATAAATATCGCCTTTCTTCTCATAAACTTCAAAGTTTTTAGGGTAAAGTTTTATAGCCTTATCTATATAAAAAACCCGACTATTACTTGATTTAGATTCATTATAGTGAACTATATTCTTTTCTGAAAAGGTATATCTTAAGTAATTACAACCTGTTAAAAATACTGTGATTATAATAAGATAATTTACTGTTTTTGTCAACCTTCGATCAATAGTAACTGGCTTAATTTCAGCCGACATTACAATTATACCGCCAGATATAAAGAATAGAACAGCTACAGCTGGGTTAATAAAGTTAAAGTCCAGAAGGTTATGCAAAAAAAACGCCAAAAACGAGAACCCAGCACCATAAAGAAGTAATTCAGATTTACGTCTTTTAAAAGAAATAAATATAAACTTAATAAAAAAAGAGAATAACAAGAGCACTCCAACAATACCAGTCTCTGAAAGCGTTTCAAAAAATATAGAATGTGCATGTTTAGCTTCCATACTTTCAGGACGTTTAAACCTTGTATAATTGTGCATATAATTACCAGGACCAGCACCTAAAACGGGTTTTTCACGAAAAATCTGTACAGCAGCCTGCCAATAACCCAACCTATCGTCAAAAGACGCTGTTTTAGGCAATTTACCTGTAGCGTATATTGCAACCAGTACCAGTATTTGTAATAATAGGCACGAAATAATAGTTACCTTAAAAAATTTACTGTTTCTAAAAAATATAAACAGTAACATTAAAATTGCAACAAAGACACATATAAGTATGCCACCCAAAGAACCTGTAAGAATAAGATTGACTAAAGAGGTAATAAGAACAGATATTGCAAGAATTTTTACCAGTTCAGTGTTTTCCGAGATATACATAAAAAGAGAGGTAGGTATTAAAAACAACAGGAACGACGCATAAACGTTTGGGTAAGTAAAAGTTGCAAAAATTCTTTTACTTTCAAGTCTTTCCAAAAAAGTTGGCGGTAAGTTTTTTAAAAACTCAGGATTGGAAAAAACCATCTTCCTTGTTTCTTCTAATCCCCAAAAATATTGGTATAGACCATATAAGGTTATTAAAAAAGCGCTAACAAGCAATACCAAGTTGAGTGTCTTTACATCAGTTTTTTTAAGGTTATGTATTATAAGAGAGAATATAGATATATAAGCCAGAATCTGTGCATTGTAGAGTATACCATTGTTTTTAACTGGAGCAACATTTGAAGAGATGACAGAAAAAAGAAAAAAAAGGAAAATTAGTACCTCTTCTTTATAAAAAAGATTCTTATCTTTTCTAAATATTAGTTGTACTATAAGAAGTAAGAAGAAATAGATATTCCAGAAAAAATTAAAATATGTATAACTTAATCCATCAAAGAAAAACCTTAGAAAAAGAAATATTCCAACACTAACAAGGGTTACAAACCTTAACGGACTATTTTCTTCTTTCTCTTTTGCCTGAAGAAACCTCTTCTTTTTTTTCATTAAACAACCCTGTAATATCTTTGATATTTTTATAATTATGTTTTGAAAGGTAATCTTTCACGGTATCATATATCTCCATAGGTAACCCTGGATTAGAAAAGAAACCGCTACCAACACCTACTGCACTTGCCCCTAAAAGTAGATACTCAAGAGCATCCTTTCCGTTCTCTATACCACCAATACCTATTATGGGTATTGTAACTTTTTTGAAAACATCATATACAGATTTCAACCCTATAGGTTTTATCGGGGGCCCTGATAACCCTCCTTCAATAATCCTTCTTCCTTCTATATCAACAGCTAAACCTTTTACTGTATTGATTAAACTTAAAGCGTCGGCACCTGCATCTTGTGCAGATACAGCCACTTTAGAAATATCTGTTACATTAGGAGAAAGTTTAACAATTAACAGAATATCTTTACATACTGCCTTTACGTCTTTCACAAGATTATATGTTCTCTTTTCAGATTGAGACACCATAAGCCTATCCCTGTGAACATTAGGACAAGATAAATTTATTTCAATAGCCTGGACACCTGCTTCAACAAGAGGATTAACAATACCAAGCACCTCTTTAGAGTTTTGCCCTGAAACACTGATTATAGTTTTAAGCCCCCTTTTTTTTATTTCCAAAAGATGTTCAGAGAGGAACCCATTTATACCTGGGTTTTGTAACCCTATAGAATTTAACATACCGCTACCAACCTCCCAGATTCTTGGTTGCGGGTTACCTTCACGAGGCTTAAGAGTAATAGTTTTTGTAACAATTGCGCCTATCTTTTTATAATCAAGGTAACCAATCTTTATCTCCCCGTAACTAAAAATACCGCTCATCATAAAAACAGGAGATTCAAAAGTCATATTACCTATCTTCAAATTAAGCATTACTCTCCCTCCCATACAACTTCCTCTGCGCTAAAAACAGGACCATCTTTACAGACTTTCTTATACTCCCACCCTTTTTTGGTCTTTATTTTAGTAACACAACCACCACACAAACCTGTCCCACAAGCCATCCTGTTTTCAAGAGATACAAAAGCAGGGATTTTATAAAGTGTTGATATTTTTGAAACTTCTTTCAAAAGCCCGTAAGGTCCTCCTGAATATAAAACATCAGGCAAAAACCCTTCTTTTATATGTTTGAGTACCGATTTATGTATAAACCCTTCTTCCCCGTAACTTCCGTCTTCTGTACTAAAAACAAAATCTATCCCAGAAGGAAGCGCTTTAAACATAATATTTTCTATATTTCTTGCTCCATAGAAAAAGATGGTTTCTACCCCTTTTGTTACAAGTGTTTGAGCCAGAAAAAATAGTGGTGCAGCCCCTGTACCACCAGCCACAATAAAAGCGTGTTTCCATTCTTTCTTATAAGGAAAAGGTGTCCCTAAAGGTCCAACAGCATTAAGAACAGTTCCTTTTTTTACCTCACTTAACACATTTGAACCTTCCCCTACCACCCTAAATAGGATTTTTATCCTTTCATTATCACTGCCAGCAATAGAAAAAGGTCTACGCAAAAAGAATGGCTCAATCTTAAGGTGTATAAACTGCCCCGGTAACACCTTTTTGGTAAAAGAATTTTCCATTTCCAACAGATAATGTTGAGCTGAAAGTTCTTTAATATCGAGAACTTTTAAGTTTTTGGTTTCCATACATATATATTAACATACCAACGCTCTAAAACAAAAACTAACCTGAAGGTCCAACATTTGCAAAGACACAAAGACGGAATGGGGGGCTGTTAACAAAAGGTTCAAGCCTTTTGTTCCCCTACTCGCCCATTTTATGCCTAAACGCCCAATTTTACCATCTTGAACTTGTTTCAGAATCTCTAATGTAACCCACGTTGATAGTTGGCACAACGTAAAAAACGAGATTCCGGATCAAGTCCGGAATGACATAAAGGGGGCAACCTCATCCCATTAAACTCTCTGCAACCCCTTGGGGACTTACTACTCCAAACACTCCAAGGGGAGAAGGCAAAGAGGGTGCATTCCTTTTCCGCCTACGGCGAGATTGCCACGCTAAGAGACGCTCGCAAAGACGGAATGGGGGGCTGTTAACAAAAGGTTCAAGCCTTTTGTTCTTCTACTCTGAGCCTGTTAAGCCCTTCGGAGACGCTCTTTGTGCAGAAGGGTGAGTTCTCAGAGTGCCCGATTGTGGCGTAGAAGATGTATGCACCGTAGTACCAGAGTGAGTAGACACTACATACTTTTTTCCTCTTATTTTTCTTAGCGAAGGTCTTTACTTTTGATTTTATATGTAGAAAAAAGTAAAATAAACGTATGAAAAAATATATCTTAAAACGGTTTTTACAGTTTATACCATTAGTTCTTGGAATGACTTTTATATCGTTTCTTATTATACAACTTGCTCCCGGAGACTATTTCACCCAACTTAGTATGAACCCTGAAATATCTCCTCAAACAATAGAATCTATGAGAGTAGAGTTTGGGTTAGACAAACCGGTTGTTATACAGTATTTATACTGGTTAAAAAATATAGCCACTTTAAATATGGGCGAATCATTCTCTTACCACGTCCCTGTCTCTTTTCTTATAAAACAGAAACTTAAAAACACTCTCTCTTTATCTCTCTTTTCTATATTCTTTACCTGGGCATTAGCAATCCCGCTTGGTATTTTTGCTGCCATAAAGGAAGGTAGATGGCAAGAAAAACTCCTATCTTTTTTTGCATATATTGGGCTATCAATCCCTTCGTTTCTTATAGCGATGCTTTTGGTCTTTTTTGTTGCAAAAACAAATGTTTTACCCATAGGAGGCACAACAAGCGTTTTTAGTATAAACTCAACAGGATGGGAAAAGTTTATTGATTACACAAAACACCTTCTTTTGCCTGGTATTGCGTTAACACTTTCTGGGGTCGGTTCTCTCTTCCGTCTTATGAAAAACAACTTTCTGGAAACATTGGGAAGCCCCTATATTACAACAGCAAGAGCAAAGGGGCTCAGTTATTCAAGTGTATACTTTAAACATACCTTAAGAAACTCAATAAACCCTATGATAACCATATTTGGTTACACGTTATCTTCTATATTAAGTGGTGCTGCCCTTGTAGAAATAGTAACAAACTGGCCTGGTATGGGAAGACTCATTCTTGATGCAGTCCTCTCACAAGACCTTTATCTTGTTATGGCTTCTCTTTTAATTGGTGGTATTCTGCTTATTGTAGGAAACCTTATATCAGACATACTTATAGCAACCACCGACCCGAGAGTCAGACTTAGATAATGCTTTACATAGACATTATAAACATTTTAAGGATAAAAAAGTACTAATGAAAACTTTCTTAAGAAGACTTAAACAAGCCAACAGAATCTCTTATATTTCTTTATGGATTCTTGGATTCCTTTATCTTTTAGCAATATTGGCTGATTCTATAGCACCTTACCCATACGAACTCCAGAATAGAGAATACTCTCTCGCACCACCAACAAAAATACATATACTTAAAGACAAGAAACTACATAGACCTTTCGTTTACGGCATAAAAGTTGTTAATCCTGCCTTTAAAGAATATTCTCAGGACATATCAAAAGTATACCCTATAAAATTTTTCACAAAAGGACCCAAAAGAAAGATACTGGGATTTTTCACTTCTCAAAGATACCTATTTAAAGCAGAAGGCGGGCAACTTTTTCTTTTTGGCACAGACCTTCACGGTAGAGATATTTTTTCAAGAATATTATACGGCTCAAGAGTATCTTTATCTATTGGCATAATAGGAGTAAGCATCTCTTTTGTTCTTGGACTTCTAATTGGTGGGATATCTGGCTATTTTGGCGGGAAAACAGACGCTATCTTAATGCGGGTTGTAGAAATAATAATGATGTTTCCTTTCTTCTACCTTATGCTTGCGTTAAGGGCTGCCTTTCCACCAAACCTTTCTTCAATTCAGGTATATTTTCTTATAGTAATAATATTAAGTCTTATTGGTTGGGCATCTCTTGCAAGAATCATAAGGGGGATGGTGCTTTCTATAAAAGAAGAAGAGTATATACTTGCAGCAAAATCTCTTGGAATATCAAATATTAGAATCATAACCCGACATATCCTACCAAACACCTTATCATATACCATAACAGCGCTTACCTTATCAATACCAGGATATATACTGGGAGAATCAGCCCTTAGTCTGCTTGGGCTTGGGATACAAGAACCTCACGCAAGTTGGGGCAATATGTTGTCTGTAACCATAGGTAACCTTAGGATATTAACAGGCGCTCCTTGGATGTTGATACCTGGATTTTTTATCTTTATAACGGTCATTTCTTTCAACTTTCTTGGTGATGGTATAAGGAATGCAATGGACCCAAAAAATTGGTAATTAAATATGAACAGAACCCTTAAAATTGACGGTTTAGAAGTTTCTTTAAAGAAAGAAAATAAAAGAGTAGTTATACTAAGAGAAATAAATCTATCTATTGGTAAAAACGAATCTTTTGCACTTGCAGGAGAAAGCGGTAGCGGTAAAAGTATGACCGCAATGTCTATTATGCAACTTTTACCTAAAAATATTTCTGCAACTAAAGGAGAAATTTGTCTTTTAGGTAAAAACGTTCTAAGTATGAACGAAAAAGAACTTCAGAATATAAGAGGAACAGATGTTGGTATGATATTTCAAGAACCTTCCTCCTACCTTAACCCACTTTTTACTGTAGGAGCACAGATTGAAGAAGCAATTAAAGATAAAACAATATCTAAAAGAGATAGAGTTATGGAGATACTGGAAGAAGTAGAACTAAAAAATAGTGTCTACTACCAATACCCACACCAGTTAAGCGGAGGTATGCAACAACGTATAATGATAGCCATATCTTTGGTAAATAGCCCTGCCCTACTTATTGCAGATGAGCCAACTACCGCACTTGATGTAACAACAGCCTACGGAATAATAGAACTTATTAAAAAGATGATGGCAACACACGGGCTTTCGGTAATGTTTATTACTCACGATATTTCTTTAGCAGCTTCTTTTGTAAAAAGAATTGGAATTATGTACGCTGGACGGCTAATAGAAATATCTGATGCTCAAAATATTCTATCTAAACCTTTACATCCATACACAGAAAAACTTGTTGGATGTCTACCTGAAAGATATACACCGGGAGATAAAATCAAGACAATCGAAGGAACCGTCCCCAATTTTCACAACCTTCCTACTGGTTGCCCTTTTCACCCAAGGTGTATATATAAAAAAAATATTTGCACTATAAAAGAACCCACAGAAACAATTATAGAAGGAACAGTAGTGAGGTGTTTCAGATATGAAAACTCTTATAAAAACAGTTAACTTAAACAAGGTATATACAGTTAAAACTAATACTGGGCTAAAAAGTTTTTCTGCTATAAAAGATATCAACCTTGAGATATATAAAGGAGAAACCTTTGGAGTGATAGGAGAAAGCGGTAGCGGTAAAACTACTTTAGGAAAAACTATCATAAGATTAGTAGAACCTACAAACGGGAAAATCTTTTACAAAAACATTGATATCTCTGCATTAAATGAACGTAGCCTAAGAAGATTGCGAAGTTCTTTTCAGGTTGTGTTTCAGGACCCGTACAAATCTCTTAACCCAAGATTGTCTATTGGTAACGCTATATCAGAAGGGATGCCAACCAGTTTAAATGTAAAAGAGAAGTTTGAAAAGACAAGAGAACTTCTTGAGGTTGTAGGGATAGATAGTAAAAAATTTGATAATTTTCCACACCAGTTTAGCGGGGGTGAAAGACAAAGGATTGCAATTGCAAGAGCTTTATCAACCAATCCAGAGTTTTTAATATGTGATGAGCCAACCTCCAATTTAGATTTATCTATACAAGCAAAAATTCTTAATCTTTTAATTGACTTGAAAGAAAAACTTAACCTAACCTACCTTTTTATATCTCACAACTTGCAAATAATAAGGTTTTTATCTGACAGAATATCCGTAATGTACAAAGGAGAAATCATAGAAGAAGGCAAAACCTCCGATATTATATCAGCACCTCAACATCCATACACAAAAACTCTTCTACAAAGAATGTAGTGGCACCAAACCATATTAAGGTAGTCCTTCGAGCAAGATCTTCCTATAACTTCTATCAGCAACCCAGATATCATCAACGTCGTTATTTGCTAACCCGCAATGTACAAGGTGTGTTTCTCTAAAACTCTCTTTTGTCATAGACTCAACATGCCCATCAAGAAATAGAACATTGGCGTGGTTACCGTGCCTAAAATGGACAAACCCGTCTGTATTTTCTCTTCTATCGCATAAATAATACTGGCAACGGTGCCTCGCATCGCTTGGTGCATATTGTAGAGCAACTGAATCTACCAAAAACCAGAAACGGTTAGGTTGAGCTTGTGAGTAACGTTTTGTATTCACATACCAATTATCATACTGAAAAGCAGTACCTGTATCAAAGTAAACATAGGAATATCTTACCCCATACACACTACGTTGGTCATTATGAGGGTCACCATCTGGAGAGTATGGTTTTTCTGAAGGGCAGCACCTCAATTCTCTCGGTATAAAACTGTTCATTGTTGTATTATGTAACCTTGGGTAGAACCAACCATCCCAGTTTTCAGCATATAAATAGAAATGAGTTCCCAACTGTTTAAGGTTGTTTATACATACAGATGATTTTGCTCTTGCTCTTGCTTTACTCAAAGCAGGTAACAACATCCCTGCCAAAATTGCTATAATTGCTATAACCACAAGTAGTTCAATAAGAGTAAAGCCTGATTTGATTCTTTTCATTATTCTTACCTCCTTTACTACTGCTGTTTGTTTTCTATTCACCAGCGTGTCATCCTGAACTTGTTTCAGGATCATATCCTTTACCTTTACCTTTGTTTTTTTTTAGTCTGCTAACAGCCTCTCCATCTACGCTAAAATGCAAGCTTCGGCGGATAAACCTCATCTCATTAACCTCTCTGCAAACACCTGAGGATTACTTCGCAAACCTCGGAGGATTGCTTCATATTCACTTGCAAAAACGAGATTCCGGATCAAGTCCGGAATGACATAAAGGGGGAGTCTAATTTTTTATCATTACGCCTTTCATTTCCCCCGCCTGCCAACAGCCCCCTCGCCTTTGGCGAGCGCTTATCTCGATTACCTCCGAGGGGATTGTACCAACCTTGATTGCAAACCTCGAAGGCTTGTCCCGACAGTATTTGTGAGAGGAATTGCCACGCTAATAATTGCTCGTAAAAACGAAATGAAGGGGGAGTTTCATTCAGTCCAATATTTGTTAGAAAGTAACCTTGGTCTATGTTGGTACGCTACATTAGGGTTAAGCGAACTATCTACAACAGTATTAGGAACTCCAGTTTTATTAACCCAACTATTGCTTGTTGCACCACCTCCTACCCAACGAGTCGGGTCTCTAAGTGTTGCTATCCATTTTACTCTACCATCAACATATAAAGCATTTATTCCTTCCACACCGTGGTTCGCAAGATGCCTATAAAGTCGCCACGTATGCGGATAGGTACCTTTTGGGTCGTCTGTCATAATAGCGGTATCAGGGTGTGTTTGGAGATTTAAACCGAGAGCGTAGGTATATGAACAACTTGATACTTTATTATCACGGGCAATAGCCATACTTGTTGCAGCAGTTGCTCTATAAAGAGCACCACGCCTATTTTCGTAAGGTTTATCATCACCATTGCCAGGACATATAAAAAGATTGTAGTCTGTTACATATTGGGCTGTCTCAAACGCAGAACTTGAAGGGTCAATCTGCCCTGTAAGTAAAGCAAGAGAAACATTTGGTTTAGAAGAGATATGACCAGTAGAATAACTGGTATGTCCACTCCATTGCGCTTCATCATCAAAATCGTGGTAAGGGAAATATCCGTCCCAATCATTGGCATAAATTAGAAGTACCAACCCTAATTGCTTCAAATTATTCATACAGGCTACTTTTCTTGCGTTTGCTCTTGCTCTTTCCAAAGCAGGAAGTAACATTGAAGCTAAAATAGCTATAATTGCTATAACAACAAGCAGTTCAATGAGAGTAAAACCTAATCTACTATTTTTTTTCATTATTCTCACCTCCCTTTTCACTTAAAATCTTTTATATAGGATACTATTTATGAATATTAGCCTATTATTCAAGTGCTCTGTTTCAACAGAGAAATATTTGTTGCACTATAAAAAATTAGGGTACCTCTTTATATATTAAACCTTCTTACAAGTCATTTGTCAAGTATTCTTAACTCGTTTCACATACGAAAGTTTAATAAGCAACTTGGTAGAATGGAATAGGGTTGCGTATATGAGGGATTTGAGCATTAATAGTAACGAGGTAAAATAGATTTAAAGTTTTTATTTATTATTTTCAGAACCAGATGGATAAGAGGCTTCAACTATAGAGTAGATTCCGCCTCTCGGTCGAAACTCCCCTTTTACTTTTGCCCAACGAGGTTTTGAGGCGGTAACTATATCTTTAAGGATTCTATTAATAGCGTTCTCATAAAATATCCCCAAATTTCTGTACGCTTGAATATATATTTTAAAGGATTTTAACTCAATTACAGATTTATCAGGTTCATATTCGAGGGTAAGGGTACCATAATCAGGTTGACCAGTCTTTGGGCATACAGATGTATACTCAGGTATAACTATAAATATCTTGTAATGTTTAAATTGATTCTCAAAACACTCAATTGAAGGCAATGCATCTTTTAGCCCTCTCTTTTCAGCTCTATTACCTTCCGTATTCATTATAAGTTATGTAGAAATGGTTAAAATGACCAGTAAAAGATTCGTCTTGCTTTTCAATATTTGAGATATAACTACCCAATTTTCCTTTGGAGATAGATAAAAGAAAGTCATCAATATTATTTGCATCTCCTTCTGCTATTATTTCAACTCTACCATCAGAAAGGTTTTTAACCCATCCAAAAATATTTGATTTAATAGCTTTCTCTCGGGTGTAGTACCTAAAACCTACCCCTTGAACTGCACCAGTTACAAACAAATGGATTCTTTTCATATTAAAAAACCTAAGGAGACCCCGCCATTGACGGGGTCTCCTATTCACCCTTAATATTCAGGGTAAGGGGGTGGGGTTGGGGTTGGGTCTTTCTTTTCTGGTATATCTGTAATAAGAGTCTCTATAGTGAGAAGCAGGGCAGCTATACTTGCAGCATTCTCAATAGCTGTTCTAACAACCTTTGTCGGGTCAACTATTCCTGCTTTTATCACATCTTCAAATACATCCTTTTCAGCATTAAAACCAAAAGACTCTTCTGCAGAATCCTTCACCTTCTGAACAACGACCGCTCCGTCCAAACCAGAATTCTCTCCAATCTGTCTCAAAGGAGCCTCGAGCACTTTAAATACAATCTGTGCCCCTGTTTTTTCATCTGCATCTTCAAACTCAAGGTCAGCAATTGTCGCTTGACTTCTTAAAAGAGCTACTCCGCCTCCAGGAACAATACCTTCTTCCACAGCAGCTCTAGTAGCGCTAAGTGCGTCTTCTACTCTTGCTTTCCTTTCTTTCATATCTGTTTCTGTTGGGGCGCCTACATTAATAACAGCTACTCCACCAGACAATTTTGCAAGTCTTTCCTGTAATTTTTCTTTATCATAATCGGAAGTTGTTTTATCTATTTCACTCTTTATCTGTCCGATTCTTCCTTGCAACTTCTCTTCACTTCCTTCACCTTCAACTATTGTTGTGTTCTCTTTGTCAACAATAATTCTTTTAGCTTTACCAAGCATTTCAAGTTCAATATTTTCAAGTTTCAAACCAAGTTCTTCCATTATTGCCTGACCGCCTGTAAGAATAGCAATATCTTCCAACATAGCTTTTCTTCTATCGCCAAATCCAGGAGCTTTTACTGCACAACAAGAGAAAGTACCTCTTATCTTGTTCACTACCAAAGTAGCTAAAGCTTCGCCTTCAATTTCTTCTGCAATAATCAACAATGGTTTTCCTGCCTGAGCAACCTTCTCTAAAAGAGGTAGCAAATCTTTAATTGCTGAAATCTTCTTATCGTGTATAAGGATATATGCGTTTTCAAGAACACTCTCCATTCTTTCTGTATCTGTTACAAAATATGGAGATAAATACCCTCTATCAAACTGCATTCCTTCTACAACTCTAAGTTCTGTCTCGGTACCTTTAGCTTCTTCAACAGTAATTACACCTTCTTTACCTACTTTATCCATTGCATCGGCTATAATGCTACCTATCTCAGAGTCGTTAGCAGCTGCAATTGAAGCTACCTGCTGTATTTCACTTTTATCCTTAATAGTTTTACTCATACCCTTAAGGTTTTCTACAACCTTTTTAACTGCCTTTTCTATACCCCTTCTAAGATGTACAGGGTTAGCACCAGCTGCAACATTCTTAAAACCTTCTTTTGCAACTGAAAAAGCAAGGATTGATGCTGTAGTTGTTCCATCGCCAGCAACATCGTTGGTTTTAGAGGCTACTTCCCTTAAAAGTTGAGCTCCAAGATTATTGTTAGGGTCTGTCAATTCAATTTCCTTAGCAATCATTACTCCATCATTAATAACAGTAGGAGAACCAAACTTTTTTTCCAGAACAGCGCATCTCCCTTTAGGACCAAGAGTTGGTCTTAGGGTATCAGCCATTATCTCCATTCCTTCAAGAATCTTCCTACGTGCTTCTTCTCCAAGCAGTATCTGTTTTCCCATAGTATTCCTCCCTTATTTTTCATCAATAACTGCAAGTACATCCTCTTCTCTTAAAATCATATATTCCACGTTATCTATGTTTATTTCTGTTCCTGCATACTTACCATATAAAACCTTATCACCAACTTTCACTTCCATTTCTATTACTTTACCGCTATCGTCAGTCTTTCCTTTACCAATAGCAACAATTTTACCTTCTTGTGGCTTCTCTTTAGCCGAATCAGGAAGGATAATCCCCCCTTTTGTTTTCTCAACCGCTTCTAACGGTTCTACGACTATTCTGTCACCCAATGGTCTTATTTTTAACTTACCCATACTTACTTTCCTCCTTTTTATTATAAATATGTTCTTCTAATTTTATTATCATTTATTAGAGATAAAACAGAAGTGTTTTGAAAACCTTTTATAGAAATTACATTATACCTTACAAGAAAAAATATGTCAAGATATAGTCTTTTTATAATTGTTTCCAATAGTACTTAAAACTTATCAAATAATGGCTCAAAATATATAAAATTATAAAAGAAAGGATGATTCATTGTACCTTCTATATGCTTAGTTCGTCTTTATAAATCTTTAGCATAGAAAAAAAGGTGGTTTTCTTTTATTTTGTTTGCTTTTTTAAAGACATACTGATAAAATAAAGTTATTATTAAAACTTAAGAATCCTTTAAAATTCATACACACTATATTTATAAGGAGGTAAAGAATGTTACAAAAAAGAAATAGCCAAGTTAAACGAATCATTTACACAACTATTGTTATGCTATCACTCTTTTTCATTGCTAAACCATTGTTAAGAGAGGTGTCTGCTGATACTACTGCACCTCAAAAAACAGGAAAGATATACATATTTGTTAATTTTCAAGAAGAAGAATCATACTATGAAGACGGTCCTTCAAGGGGTAGGGTAAAAGCGCGTCTTGAACAAATATCAGGAGAACGTTGCCTTGTTATTCCGTATCAAGAATTAAATATGACTTTAGTTGAAGAACTCAACCCATTAGCAATAGTAATGAGTGGATTCTCAAGGCGTGGCAACATAGAAAAATATGCAGGTGTTTGCGAGGTTTTAAATAAATGCGAAATTCCTATGATGTGTTTTTGTGGCAGCCACCAACTTATAGGTTGGTGCATAACTAAGGATTCTGAAAAACCTTCTATTAGACCAGTCGGAGCAATGAGAAAAATTCTGCCAGATGAAGATTTCCCGAGAGTTGCAAAAAGCAAAACTTCAGATATTTCACAATATTTTTTAGCATCCGGCTTTTTCCCTATAAAAAGAGTACAAGACGACCCTATATTTGCAGGTTTTCCTGAACAAATGATTATGAAATGCTCTCACTACTGTGAATTAAAAATATTACCTCCCGATTTTGAACTTTTAGCAAGTAGCGGACATTGTAAAATAGCTATGATAAAACATAAATCCAGAGTTCTGTATGGAACCCAATTCCATCCTGAAGCATATTCTGAACCTTGGATGGACGGGAAAAAACTTCTGGAAAATTTTGCTAATATTGTAAAAAAATATTGGGAAGAAAAAAAGTAACGTAAAAAACAGAATAGAAAACATATTCCTACTGGCTATATTTCCTTTCACACTATCTCATTTCATCTTTGCGAGATGCATATCATTCTGGATTTATCCCGAGTACCCCCGAGGGACTTGAGCCGGAATCTCGTTTTTTACATTGTGCTACTGCCAACGTGGGTTACATTAGAGATCCTGAAATAAATTCAGGATAACAGAGTGTAGCGTTCGTGATGATAAAGTGGGTGGAGTTTGTCTTTTTTATAACATACTGATAAAATAAGGATGTTATAAAACCAATCCTAAAAGGAGGGAATATGATCCCAGATTTCCAATCTATTATGCTACCGTTACTTAAATTATTTTCAGATAAAGAAGAACATACCATAAGAGAATTTATAGACAAACTGGCAGAAAAATTCAATTTAACAGATGAGGCAAGAAAAAAACTTTTATCCAGTGGACGACAAACCGTTTTTTATAATCGCGTAACTTGGGCAAGAATATACCTTACAAAAACAGGGCTTTTAGAAAATCCAAGAAGAGCAGTTTACAAAATTACAGAAAGAGGGCTTAATGTTTTAAGTCAAAACCCACCAGCAATAAATATCAGATATCTCAAGGACCAATTTCCTAATGAGATGCGTGAATTTTATAAACCGAAATCAAGTTTATTGCCAGACACAGAAAGAAGAGAAGGCGAAAGTAGTATTGAAAATGAAAGATTAACACCTATAGACAATATTGAGAATACTTATCAAGGTATAAGAAATTCTTTAGCAGAAGAACTTTTAAACAAGGTATTAGAATTATCTCCTACCTTTTTTGAAAGACTTGTGATAGACCTACTGGTCAAAATGGGTTATGGAGGTACATTAAAAGAAGCCGGCAACGCTGTGGGTAAAAGTGGGGATGAAGGGATAGACGGAATAATAAAGGAAGACAAACTGGGGTTGGATATAATATATATTCAGGCAAAACGGTGGCAAAAAACCAATATCGTTGGTAGACCAGAAATACAAAAGTTCGTGGGAGCATTAGCTGGTAAGGGAGCTAAAAAAGGTGTTTTTATAACAACATCTTCATTTACCAGAGAAGCAATCGGTTATGTTGAACATCTTGATTCCAAGGTAATACTTGTTGACGGTAAAGAACTTTCTGAGTTAATGATAGATAACAATATAGGCGTTTCCACAGAAGCCACCTACGAGATAAAAAAAATTGATACCGACTATTTTAGCGAAGAATAAAAAATAGGAGTTTTATATAATGAAAAAAGAGGCAAGGGCTCGCATAAAAATCAACAAACTTCTTGAAGAGTCCGGTTGGCGTTTTTTTGATACAGAAGAAGGTAGAGCAAACATAGAACTTGAAGCAGGCACAACTCTTACCCATACCGATTTTAATGCTTTAGGAGACGATTTTGAAAAGACAGAAAAAGGGTATATCGACTTTCTCCTCCTTGATAAGAACTCTTTTCCGATTGCTCTTCTTGAGGCAAAAAGGGAAGGTATAGACCCACTCATTGCAAAAGAGCAAGCCCGCAGATACGCTACCTCACAAAATATAAGGTTTGTAATAATGTCAAACGGTAACCTACACTATTTTTGGGATATAGAAACCGGTAACCCAGAGATAATAACATCTTTCCCTAACCAGGAATCACTTGGACACAGAAGAGAATTTAAACCTGATATAACCGCCTTTTCTAAAGAACCTGTTGAGACCGATTATATTGTTCTTACACAAAAATATAACTATAAAACCGACCCAAAATGGCTAAACTCTTCTCAGAGAAATTCTTTTATACAAGAGAACAAACTTCGTTTCTTGCGTGACTACCAACTAAACGCAGTCCATTCAATACAAAAAACTGCAGGAGAATCTAAGACACGTTTTCTTCTTGAGATGGCTACAGGAACAGGTAAGACCCTTGTTTCTGCGGCAATCATAAAACTTTTTTTAAGAACAGGTAACGCTAAAAGAGTATTGTTTCTTGTTGACCGGTTGGAGTTGGAAGACCAGGCAGAAAGAAGTATGGTTACCTACCTAAAAAACGATTACAGAACAGTTATATACAAAGAAAACAAAGATAACTGGAAAAGGGCAGAAATAGTTATTACAACAGTCCAGTCCCTACTTTTTAACAACAAATATATGAATCTTTTCTCTCCTACCGATTTTGACCTTGTTATATCAGACGAAGCCCACCGCTCAATAAGCGGTAACAGCCGTGCTGTCTTTGAATATTTTGTTGGCTACAAACTTGGTCTTACTGCTACACCAAAAAACTACCTAAAAAAAGTTGATATAGAGAAACTTGCAGAGAAAGACCCTCGTAAACTTGAACAGAGACAAATGCTCGACACATACAAAACCTTTGGTTGCCCGTCTGGCGAACCTACATTCCAGTATTCTCTTATAGACGGCGTAAACGACGGACACCTTGTTAACCCTTTTGTAATAGATGCTAGAACAGACATAACAACAGAGATGCTCTCTAAAGAAGGGTATTCAGTAATGGTAGAAGATGAAGACGGCAATTTACAAGAAGAAATATATTACCATAAAGATTTTGAGAAGAAATTCTTTTCTGATGAAACAAACCTAACGTTTTGTAAGACGTTCATAGAGAACGCTTTACGTGACCCGTTATCTACAGAGATAGGTAAAACCATTATTTTCTGTGTAAGCCGAAAACACGCTTCAAAAATTACCCAGACTCTTAACATCCTTGCAAATAAATATTTCCCTGACAAATACCAGTCGGACTTTGCCGTTCAGATAACATCTGATATACCAAACGCACAACAGATGACAACAAATTTTTCAAATAACAACCTTAACGGTCGCACAAAATTTATCAACGGGTACCTAACAAGCAAAACAAGGGTTTGCGTAACTGTGGGGATGATGACTACCGGTTACGACTGCGAGGATATACTCAACCTATGCCTTTTAAGACCAATCTTTTCTCCTTCAAACTTTGTTCAGATAAAAGGTAGAGGCACTCGACCTTACACATTTATTTATAAAGAAAGAGATGGAGCAGGGAGAACAGAAGAACATATTAAAAAGAAAAAGAATTTCAAACTATTTGATTTTTTTGCTAACTGCAAATATTTTGAGGAAGATTTCAATTACGACCAAGAACTTAAACTACCTGCAATATATAAACCACCCACAGAACCGACCAATGTGCCGACAATAAAATATATATCTAAAAATTACACAAACCTAAACCTTGACCCCATAAAGACTTTAAAAGGAACTCCAGTTGGTCAGGAAGGTATGAAGATAGATAGAAAACTTTTTGAAAAGTTTACAGGTGTAGTAAAAAAGGATGAATATATAAGAACAAGTATAGACGAAGGTAGGTACGAAGAAGCAGAAGAATATATAAGGGAGAAGGTTTTTGACAAACCAGAGGACTACTTTGACCTTAACAAACTGCGAAAAGCAGTTAAAGTAGACAGACGTATATCTTTACGAGAAATACTTGATAAAATATTTGGTAGGATAAAAGAGTTTAAGACAAAAGAGGACCTATTGGAAGAAGAAGTACAAAAATTTATATCTATATACAAACCCGAAGTAAAATTTGTGAACATCATCAGCCATTTTATAAAGGCGTATATACTTGATGATAGCATAAGAAAGATAATGGACACAGGGGAGTATGCAGAATTGGCTACAAACCCTCGTTTTAATATAAAAGACCTTAAAGAACTTGATGTTTGGCGGCAACCTGTTGTGGAATACATAAAAGATTATGTTTCTCTAAACACCTTCTTACAATAAAAAGAAATGCACCTCTCTTTGCCTTCTCCCCTTAGGACTATAGGTATAGGCAATCCTCAGGTGCTTGCAGAGAGGTTAATGGGATGAGGCTTGTCCGCCGAAGCTTGTATTTTAGCGTAGGAGAAGGGGTAGTTGTCCTTGCATGTCATTCCGAACTTGATCCGGAATCTCGTTTTTATTACTTCTGTTATATGAGTTACATTAGAGATCCTGAAACAAGTTCAGGATAACAAAGAGAACAATAAAAGGAACAAATATGCTTGATACCGAAACAAAAAGACGTATAGATACAGCCAGAGATATACTTGTTGGAAAAATTCCCGACCCAAAATCTCAGGTTGAACAGATAACCATAGCACTCATCTACAAGTTTATGTACGATATAGACAGAGAATCTGTTGAACTTGGTGGTAAAGAAAAGTTCTTTTCAGGAGAGTATAAGAAATACGCCTGGAACAAAATCTTTGATGTAGGTATGGGCGGGGTTGAGATAGTCAACCTTTATGGCGAGGCTATCCAGAAGATGAACCAGAACCCAAACATTCCGCCCTTATTCCAGGATATATTCAAGAACGCCTACCTACCTTACAGGGATCCTGAAACCTTAAAAATATTCCTCAAGGTAATAAACGAGTTTCAATACGACCATTCCGAAAGGTTAGGTGACGCTTTTGAATACCTTCTTTCTGTGCTTGGTAGCCAAGGCGACGCTGGCCAGTTTCGCACCCCACGCCATATAATAGACTTTATGGTAGAAATTATATCTCCACGTAAACACGAAACAATACTTGACCCTGCCTGCGGAACGGCTGGGTTCCTTATTTCTGCATACAAATATATACTAAAACATAACTCCAGCAACTATAACCCTGCTGAAGATAAAAAATCTTTTGAACAACAAGATGTCAACCTTGAAGAACTTACCATAAACAGCACAAAGTATTCAGGTGATAAACTTTTATCAGACGATAAAGCACAACTTGTAGAAAACATATACGGTTACGATATTTCGCCTGATATGGTAAGGTTATCTCTTGTTAATATGTATCTTCACCAATTCAATAACCCAAAAATACACGAGTATGACACCCTAACATCTCAAGATAGATGGGAAGAACGGGCAGACGTAATAATGGCTAACCCTCCATTTATGTCACCCAAAGGCGGTATACGTCCACACCAGAGGTTTACTATAAAGAGTAAACGGTCAGAGGTGCTTTTTGTTGACTATATAGCAGAACACCTTAACCCGCAAGGGCGGTCTGCGGTAATTGTTCCAGAGGGGATAATATTTCAAGCACAGAACGCCCACAAGAACCTACGGAAGATGCTTGTAGAAAACGGCTTTCTTGTAGGTGTCATATCTTTACCGCCCGGCGTCTTTCACCCATACTCTGGAGTAAAAACATCTATATTATGGATTGATAAACGGCTTGCAAAAAAGACAGATAAAATTCTTTTTGTGAATATAGAAAACGATGGGTTTCATCTTGGCGCTCAAAGACGCCCTATAAAAGAGAACGACCTACCCAACGCTTACAACCTTATACAAGAATATAAAGAAACTATTGAGACAGGTAAAAAGTTTAACACAGAAAAATGGGAAAATATCCTTCTGGTAGAAAAAGAAAAAATATTAGAATCAGAAGATTACAACCTAACAGGAGCAAGATATAAACCCTCCCCACATATAAACACAAAATGGCAACTGGTGGAATTGAGGGAGGTTGCTGAAATTGCTTCTGGTAATTCTGCACCTCAAGGTGATAAATATTTTCAATCAGGAATATATCCATTTTACAGAACTTTTGATGTTGGGAAAGTGCACATATCCGATACTTTGAATATAAGCAAAGATTACGTTAATGATTTAGCAATAAAAGAAAAAAAATTACGCCTGTTTGACAAAAACACTATATTATTTCCCAAAAGTGGAGCCTCTACATTTTTAAATCACAGAGCAATGTTATCAAAAGCAGGATATGTGTCCAGTCATTTAGCGGCAATTATTCCAGATGAGAAAAGAGTTTCCCCATTATTTTTATTCCATCTCCTATGCGATATTGACGCAAAAACTCTGACAAGCGAGCAAGCGTATCCATCTTTGAAATTATCTGCTATAAAAAAAATCAAAATCCCTCTACCGCCTTTATTAGTTCAACAGGAGATTGTTGCTGAGATAGAGAGTTACCAGAAAATTATTGACGGCGCTAAACAGGTTGTTGAAAATTATAAACCGACACTTAAAATTGACTCTCATTGGAAAAAATTAAAATTTGTAGATGTCACACTTGAAATAAGAAATGGCGTTAATGTTAAACAAGTTGACAATAAAGGTAAATATAAAGTAACAAGAATTCAGACAATTTCATATGGAACAGTAGATTTAGGCAAAACAAAATGGACCAATGATGAGCCACCAGAAAATTATTTTATGGAAGAAGGTGATATTTTATTAAGTCACATAAACAGCTTTGAACATCTTGCAAAAACAGCTATTTTCACCAATATACAAGAAAAAGTTGTTCATGGAATAAATTTAATCAGATATAGGTTTAATAAAAAACTTATTATTCCTGATTATGCTATTTTATTTATGAAATCTGATGAATTTATTAATAGAGCAAAAGTATTTGCACAAAAAGCCGTAAATCAAGCTAGCATAAAAATCTCTGATCTTAACAATATTGAGATACCTTGCCCTGATCTAAATATTCAAAAGGCAATAGTGGCAAAAATGGAAGAGGAAGAAGAACTGGTTAACTCCAATAAAAAACTAATAGAAATATACGAAGAGAAAACCAAATCCTGTATATCCAAAGTCTGGGGTTCTTAAAAAAGATAAAAGAAGAGTTCCCTTGCTTGTCTTCTGGACTTGATCCGGAACCTCGCTTTTTACATCTCCATTCCGTCTTTTGTAGTTAGTCTTGCGAGTTTTATCCCTCGGGCATACTCGGGATAAACCCCCGCGGGTTGCAAAAAAAGGCAATTGCCACTTATTTACGTAGTAGAGTCCCACATCTCCCACAACATCTCTATAGCAGTATCTGTTGCTATAGTAGCCGCTTCTGGCACAAAAAGTCTTGTTATAAAAGGCCACTCTCCGTACCCGCCCCTATGTGCTTGTTCAATAGGAGGTAGGTAGCCGCATCTTGTGTTTGCCAGTTCTACAACCATCGTATTGGTAGCAGGGGAGTACCTTTTAATCTCAAGCCCTATAGATGTAAAAACCTCCCACGGCATACCCACAAACGCTATATTTCCAACTCTCATACAATGGATAGGAATATTCATTTCCTCAGGTTCTGGGTCCCATAGATCGTACCTTGTCAGCCAGTTTTTTTCTGGTACGCTAAGGTCCTTTTTATTCCTTAATTCGTTCATTACTTTGTCTGTCTCGGGCGTCTTTGACAAACGAGGGATAGGTACATACCTAAGTTTTGAATCAACAGGAATAATAGATATAGGAGTACGTTCTCTCTCTATTGCCATTATAGCAGCCCCCGCTATACCTCTGCCTATCTGGTCATGAGGAAGTTTATACATACAATCAACATCACCAGCTGTCCCTTGTAAAAACAGGCAGGGGACATCTTGCCCGTAAACAAGAGAAATGGTTTCTGCCATTTCACCAGGCCATTCTGCCCAGATGTCGTCTGGACCGCTGTTAGGATGGCATGCATAGTTAATTAAAAACGCTTTTATTTTTTTATTTTTATCCTTTACACATATAACTTGCACAGAATTATCGAGTGGAGCAGAAAACCCTATCCGCCCGTCTTTTCCGTTGTCCATAGGTCTTATATCGTAAACATCTTTTCCATTTTTCATTCGACACAGTTTGCTTATAGAGAATCCTTCGGCTTCTGTTTGCCCGAAATATATTTCTGCATCAAACATTGAACCGTACGCCTTGTTGACACATTCTACAATCTTTTCTATCAACTCATTAACATAAACAGGGTCGTGACCGTAAGGTAGTTCTGGGATTGTCATAAGGGCAGGTCCTGTATGTGTATGGGATGCTGTAATCATAACTTCTTCAGGCGGAAGTCCACAAGATGAAGATATTTTTTCTTTGGTTTTGGTAGATATTTCGTCTGTAATATAGAGGAGGTCACTTGTAACCAGAACTATACGTTTTCCTCTGTTTTCGATTACCATTGTTCTTACGTATAGTTTTCCTCTGACTTTCTCTGCTTTGCGGGTATGGAAATACCCACCTAAATTGGAACCCAAAGATGGGGTTATATCTACCTGCGCTACTCCAACTTGGCAATCTTTAATATCTGTCATTTTGAATTTCTCCTATAACTTGTGTGGTTATGCTCAATTTAACGCTTTTTGTTTGTCTTGCGAACGCAAAATTTGCTATCCTGAACTTGTTTCAGGATCTCTAACCTAACCCACCTAACCGAAGTAGTAAAAAGCGAGATTCCGGATCAAGTCCAGAATGACAAGCATAGGGTAACTTCATCCTTTATCGTTACGTCTTTCGTTTTTGGTTAAGTTGCTAACTACCCCTCCTCCTACGCTAAAATACAAGCTTCGGCGGACAAGCCTCATCCCATTAACCTCTCTGCAAACTCTTAGGGACTTACTACTCCAAACACTCCAAGGGTAGAAGGCAAAAAAGGGGAGTGAATAGACACCACATACGCTTTTCTTTTATGCTTTTAACTGCCGTTTTGTGGCATTGCGAGGAATGCCTTCTAATGACGTGGCAACCCTCGTATTT